>JAFMFM010000009.1 GCA_017856115.1 Actinomycetota bacterium
GCATCGATGTTCTTGCCGAATATGGAACTGCGTGTGATACCGGGTTCCACGATTGCAACTCGAATTCCGAACGGAGCGAGTTCGTGGGCGAGGCCTTCGCTCATCCCTTCTACCGCCCACTTCGATACGTAGTAGGGCGATTGTGCGATGGCAGTGATCCTGCCGACGACAGATGACACGTTGATGATTGCACCGCTCCGGCGTTCACGCATTGAAGGCAACACCGCCTGTATGCATCGCACCGAGCCGTTGTGGTTGATATTGAATACCTCGGTGTAGGTGTCGATGGGGCATTCCTCGGTGACGGCATTGCCACCGACACCGGCATTGTTGACGAGCACGTCGATGTGGGGCGTGGCAGCAAAGATCCGCGCAAACCCCGCGGTGACGGACGTGGAGTCGCCGACATCCATCTCTACGAGGGTGAGTCGCTCAGCGACATTCATGTCTCGTGCCTTTGTGACCAATTTTTCGGCTTTGGCCAGCCCACGAACGGTGCCAAAGACGTGGTAGCCCGCTTGGGCAAAGGCCAATGCCGTGGCACGGCCGATGCCTGAATTGGCCCCCGTTATGACCGCTATCTGGCTCTCGAAGCCGGGTTTCGATGATGAAGACATGGATCCCACCGTAGGTGGTGACCATCCCAGGAGCCCTCCTCGGGACGTTTCCGAAAAATCTGTTACAGAGAGGGGGTATCTTGCCGTTAGGTGGGTGTGAGCAAACGTCGGCGCGCAGCCTTGTGGCTTGGAACGACCCTGCTCGTTGGGCTTGCGCCGGTCGCGCCGGCGACGGCACAAGGCGTCACGCCGACAGTTGCAGGCGTTGTGCCAGCGACTGCGGGTGGCGCAACGAAGGACTACATCGTCATTCTGAAGGACTCCGTCAGCGTCGCTGCCAAAGTAAGGAAGGAAACTGCGCTGGGGAACGACGTCACCGATGTGTTCGCCAGCAAGGTGAAGGGCTTCGTCGCCGAACTCGATACGGCGGATGTTCGACGACTGAAGAGTGACGCACAAGTTCTCATCGTGGAGCCCGACTCGGTGATGTCGGTGATCGATACGCAGGAGCCGACGAGTACGACTGACGCATCAACCTCGACCTCCACCTCCACCACATCAACCTCGTCGACCAGCACCACGGTGCCAACGTCTCCCGACGATCTCGATATCGGCGATGCAATCCCCGGTGAGTACATCATCACCTTGCGTGCGGGTGTTGGTGCGGCGGCGTTTGCGGCTGCACAGGCGGATGGTGGTGTGGAAGTGCTTGGTTCGATCACCGATGCGATCAACGGGTTCGGTGCGCGACTCAACAAGTCACAACTGTCGAGCCTGGCGAGCGATCCCAACGTCATGCTTATCGAAGAAAATACCGTCGTGGGCATCGAAGCCGACCAAGCAAATCCACCGTCGTGGGGACTCGATCGCATCGACCAACGGTCGGTCACGCGTGACGGCAACTACTCCTACAACTTCACGGGGTCGGGCGTGAACGCGTACATCATCGATACCGGAGTGCGCAGTGACCACCGGGAGTTCGGTGGGCGCGTTGTCGGAGGAAATACGCAGATCGGCGACGGACGTGGCACCGAAGACTGCAACCGGCACGGCACGCACGTTGCCGGTACCGTCGGCGGCCAGACCGTTGGTGTGGCCAAAGCCGTCACGATCATTCCCATTCGTGTGTTGTCGTGTACGGGCAGGGGCAGCATCTTCAGTGTCATTGCCGGCATCAATTGGATGATCCAGGATCACACGGCGGGTGTTCCCGCCGTTGCCAACCTCAGTCTGGGTGGCAACCGCAATACGTCGTTGAATAGTGCGGTTGCCAATGCGGTTGCCGATGGCATCACCATGGTGGTGGCAGCGGGCAACA
This sequence comes from Actinomycetota bacterium, assembly GCA_017856115.1. Taxonomy (GTDB): domain Bacteria; phylum Actinomycetota; class Acidimicrobiia; order Acidimicrobiales; family Ilumatobacteraceae; genus F1-60-MAGs027. Next base: position 1,876 of record JAFMFM010000009.1, read on the forward strand.
ACCGCCGCGACGCCAGCACCATTTCCCCGGCTTCGGAACCGTCGGCCATCACGGTCGGTGCGACGGCGTCGAACGATTCGCGAGCGTCGTTCTCCAACTTCGGAACACTTCTCGACATTTTTGCACCTGGTGTCAGCATCGTCTCGGCTGGCCATCGTTCGTCGACGGAAACCATCATGCTGTCGGGAACGTCGATGGCGGCGCCGCACGTGGCGGGCGCAGTCGCCTTGCTCTTGGAAGAGAATCCCGGTCTCTCGCCCGACGATGTCGCCAGCACGCTTGCCTCCTACGCGACACCCGATGTCGTCACCGATCCGCGCGAGTCGGTGAATCGGTTGTTGTACACCCGTGCCCGCTGGACGCCGCCGGCCCCGGAGGCTCCGAGCAGCCCGCGAGACCTCACGGTGATTGCAGGGGTGGGGCAGGCCAACCTGTCGTGGAATGCTCCGACGCAGAACGGCGGCTCGGATGTGACCGACTACGTCGTGGAATTTTCGGCGGACGGCACGAGCACATGGACCACGTTCGACGACGGAGTTTCCACCGCGCTCACGGCAACGGTGACGGGTCTCACGAACGGGACGACGTACTCGTTCCGCGTAGGTGCGGTGAATTCCAGCGGTTCGAGCCCCGCCAGCGACGAGGTACGCGCCACCATCGGTGTCCCGACCGCCCCAAGCGGACTCGTCGCCACGGCAGGAGGTGCAGAGGTGACCTTGCGCTGGAATGCTCCGACGCAGAACGGTGGCTCGGCTGTGACCGACTACGTCGTGGAGTTCTCCTCGGACGGCGCGAGCTCGTGGAACACGTTCGATGACGGAGTCTCCACCGCGCTCACGGCAACGGTGACGGGTCTCACGAACGGAACGACGTATTCATTCCGAGTGAGTGCCGCCAATTCCGTCGGGGTTGGCGCTGCATCGGGGTCGGCAACTGCGGTGCCATGGCAGGTAAGTGCACCCAGTGCGCCGCGCGATCTGGTGGTTACTTCGGTGATGGCAACATCCATTTCACTCGAGTGGCGAATTCCTGCAACCGACGGCGGTGGATTCATCACCGGGTACGTCGTCGAGCAGTCCGCCGATGATGGCACGACTTGGGTCACGTCGCTGGTGACCGGCACCGGTGGCAGGGCTGGCGGCGTGTGGTTCACCACCGTTTACGATTTGTCGTCAGGACGTGAGTACCGCTTCCGTGTGCGTGCCACGAACTCGGGTGGCAACTCCGACGCGTCGACACCCACCGCACCACAAGCGCCGGGTATTCCCGGTGTGCCAGAGGACGTACGTGCCACCGAGGCGGGTCCCCGCCGAATCATGTTGCGTTGGGAAAAGCCCGCATCGAACGGCGGTAGCAATTTGCGTGGATACACCATCGAGTATTCGACGGATAGCGGCTCGAGCTGGGTTGTATGGCCAAACAACACCGGCGTCGATGGATGCACGTGTCAGTACATGGCGCGCACCGTCACCGATCTGACCGACGGTGTTCCCCACATCTTCCGAATAAAGGCGTACAACGCCGTTGGCACCGGTCCTGCATCGGAATCCACCGATCCCATGACGCCACTCACGCCGACGGCCCCCGGGCAACCACTCAATGTCACCGGCACAGCGATGCCGGCTCTCGTCGAACTCGATTGGGACGAACCAACGAGCGACGGAGGAGCCCCAATCACGGATTACGTGGTGGAGTATTCCACCAACGCAGGATCATCCTGGACCACGTTCGCCGATGGTACGAACACTGCCACGTTGGCGTCACTTCGTGATCTCACGGTTGGTGTCGATCACGTATTCCGTGTCAGTGCAGTGAACTCCGCGGGGGTCGGACTGCCGTCGTTGGCATCGAGCGTCATCGTGCCGCTTCCGGCGCTCGCAAATGATGCATTCGGCGGTGCCATACCAATCCTCTGCCCCGACGACTGTGCGTCGGGTACTTCGGTACGAGTCACGAGCTCGACACGATCCGCAACCCGTGAACCCGGCGAGCCGACCCATGGTGGCTACGGTGCGTCGGCCTCGATCTGGTATTCGTTCAGTATCGGCCGTGCCGGAACGGTGACCATCGATACGCAAGGCAGCGACTTCGACACGCTGCTTGGCGTCTACACGGGTAGTTCGGTGAATGCCCTCACCACGGTGACCACCAACGATGATGCGCCGGGTGGCAACTGGAGTCGAGTTGAAGTCGTTCCCACGGTGGACACCACGTACTGGGTGGCCATCGACGGCTATGGCAATCGCAAGGGTTCCACGGTGCTGACCTGGCGTTTCACCGAGGCGCCTCCTACACAGAAACCTTCCGTTCCACGAAACGTTCGTGGCGTCGCAGGTGACGAGCAGATCGTTGCCTACTGGTCCGCTCCGGAGTCCGATGGTGGCGCCGTCATCTCGACATATACGGCAACGGCCTCGCCGGGTGGGCGTGCGTGCTCAACCAGCGGAGCCCTTACCTGCGCCATCAACGGCCTGACGAACGGCACGGCGTACACCTTCACGGTGACCGCCACCAACACCGCAGGAACGAGTGATCCGTCGTTGGCGTCCGAACCAGTTACACCGCGAGCCGACTCCGATGATGGCATTGCCACACTCTCTTGGGGTCTCGACCGGATCGATCAGCGGAGTCTTCCGCTCGATGCACGGTACACGCGAACGCACTCCGGAGCTGGAGTTACTGCCTACGTGATCGACACCGGGGTTCGTTCCACCCACAGCGAACTTTCCGGTCGAGTGGCAGCCGGCTTTTCCACGATTAGTGACGGAAACGGAAGTGGTGACTGCCACGGCCACGGCACCCACGTTGCCGGAACCATCGCCGGCACCAACTACGGCGTTGCACCAGCTGCACTCGTCGTTCCCGTTCGGGTGATGAATTGCAGTGGATCCGGAAGCACATCGGACATCATTGCCGGCATCGACTGGATCATCAACCATCACCAAAGCGGCGTTCCAGCCGTGGCAAACATGAGTCTGGGCGGCCCACGTTCGGCCGCACTGGATCTTGCGGTTGCCCGCGGAGTTGCCGACGGTGTCACGTTCGTGGTTGCTGCAGGGAATTCCAACGTAAGTGCCTGCACCGTGTCGCCTGCGGGTGAGCCACTCGCCATCACGGTGGGTTCGACCACGTCGAACGACGAACGTTCGTCGTTCTCCAACTTCGGTTCGTGCCTAGATGTGTTCGCACCGGGGTCCAACATCGTCTCTGCCGGACATGCCTCGGATACGGCAACGCGAACGATGTCGGGAACGTCGATGGCGGCTCCGCACGTCGCCGGTATTGCGGCACTTGCATTGTCCCAGAACGCCGAACTCAGCCCTGCCGACGTCGCATCCGCACTTGCCATATCCGCAACGCGTAATGCGGTGAGCAATCCTGGTGCTGGATCGCTCAATCGGTTGGTGTATTCGCTCCTCACTCCGGTGCCCAACGGTGACGATGATGCGCCCACCACGACCACGACGACCACACTTGTGCCGTCACCAGGTAGTGGACGTGGCGGTGATGACGGTGGCGGCGGTGGAGATGACGGTGGAAGTGGTGGAGATGGCGGTGGTGGTGGCGGTGGCGGAGATGACGGTGGCGGCGACAATGAGCCCGCACCCACAACGACCGTGCCGCGGCCGACGCGTGCACTTGCTCCGACCACGACCGTGCCCCCAGCGGTACCCGTCACCACACCAACTCCAACAGCACAGCGACGACTGGTGGCACCAGGGGCGCCAGGAGACGTTCGACCACCGGTCCCCGCAGTTGGTGAGCGACCGATTGTGGGTACGCCCATTCCAGAGTTGCCACCGTCAACCCGACCACTCGTGGCCGAAATTCGTGCCGTCGGAAAAATGTTGAAGGTGGAGGTCGCCGCACCCAAGGGTGCGTTGATTCACCTGTACCGCAATGGCCAGCTTTGGAAATCGGTAACGCCGGACGAAATCAAGAAATTGAAGATTCCTGCGGACGGTGCGACCGCCGAGGACATTCAGATCGTGGTGGTGACACGCACCGGTGCGGTGATGTCGACCCCAATTGACCAAGAAGCAGATGAGCAGTTGTCCGCAGCGCCATCGGCAAAATCTGGCGCAAAGGCATCGGCAAAAGCGGCAAGAAAAGCGGCGACCAAAACATCGACGAAGTCCGGAAAAGCATCATCGACACGATCCAGGAACGTTGCTGGTCGGCGCTCAACCGACGACACGCTGAAGGGCAAAAGCAGACGTAAATCGCAAACTTCGTAGAACGACACTTCAGCGTCTACGGTGAGAAGCGATGAAACCAACCGCAGGCACCATCGGACAATTGAAGGCATCGGGGTGGAAGTCGCGTTCGGTGAAGGAGGAGATTCGCGAAAATTCAGTGACGCGGATTCGCGCCGGCCTGCCGTTGAGCGAGAGCATCCTCGGATATGACGACACCGTCATGCCGCAGTTGCACAACGCGTTGTTGGCTGGCCACGACATCGTGTTCCTCGGTGAGCGTGGTCAGGGCAAGACACGCATCATTCGTTCGCTCACGGGACTCCTCGATGAGTGGATGCCGATCGTGGCTGGGAGTGAAATCAACGACGATCCCTACCATCCTGTTTCGCGACACGGACGTGACTCGGTAGCCGAACACGGCGACGATACGCCGATCACCTGGGTGCACCGCGAGGATCGTTACGGCGAGAAACTTGCCACCCCCGACACCTCGATTGCCGATCTGATCGGCGAAGTCGATCCCATCAAGGTTGCCGAGGGTCGGTATCTCAGCGATGAACTCACCCTTCATTTCGGGTTGGTACCACGAACCAACCGCGGCATCTTCGCGATCAATGAATTGCCGGATCTTTCCGAGCGTATTCAGGTGGGCTTGCTCAACGTGTTGGAAGAACGTGACGTGCAGGTTCGCGGCTACAAGATTCGTCTACCACTCGACGTGCTCCTCGTGGCATCGGCCAACCCAGAGGACTACACCAACCGAGGTCGTATCATCACGCCGCTGAAGGATCGGTTCGGCAGTCAGATTCGCACCCACTATCCACTCGACGTAGAAACCGAGATGCAAATCGTCCGGCAAGAAGCGCGGCCAGCGAGCATCGGCGATGTTGCAGTGACCTACCCGTCGTTCATGGAAGAAATCGTTGCCGAGATCAGCCATTCGGCGCGCGCGAACGCCAACGTAAGCCAGCGCAGTGGTGTGAGTGTTCGTGTGTCGGTGAGCAACCAAGAATTGCTCGCCGCCAATGCCGTACGTCGTGGGCTTCGCGCGGGGGAGACCGCGGTGGCTCCACGTGTGAGCGACCTCGATGCTTTGGTGGCATCGACGGCCGGAAAGATCGAGATCGAGAGCGTCGACGACGGACGCGAAGGAGTGGTATTCGAGCAGATTCTGCGCGGCTCGGTGCTGCAGGTGTTCAAGCGACGAGTGTCCGGCGACAAAACCAGGGAGGTCGTGGCTGCGTTCGAGGCGGGTGCGGTGGCGAACACTGGTGAAGACGTGTCGTCGGCCGACCTCCTTGCATTCGCCGCGCAGGTTCCCGAGTTGCGAACGCTGGCCGTCACGCTCGGCGACGGCGATGAGTCACCGGCAGCGGTCGCAAGTGCCGTGGAATTCGTCCTCGAGGGGCTTCACCTGGCCAAACGATTGAACAAGGATTCACACGGCGGTAGAGCGGTGTATCGAGGCCGATCCACCGCCGTTTGATCGTCGAAGCCCTGACCGCTACACCGCGAATGGCGTGCGGGTCCAGTGTTCGCCGGTGTCGTTTCGATAGGTGGTTGGTGCGAGGCCGACCAATCGCGACGCATGCACCGGGTGATCGAACCCGCGCAGGTTGAAGTAGCCGATTGGTTCGGCGGTGATGCCTTCCGGGAGGTGGACGGCGTCCTCGGTGGGCATGAGGATGCCGTAATTTGCGGCCTCGTCACAGAGTCGAGACGCCAGGTTTGGTGCGTCGCCGATGTAATCCTCGCCCTCGAACAGGATGATCGGACCGGAGGCGATGCCGATGCGCAGTCGCAATTCACCGAGGCGCTCGGCAAACCGACGTTGCAGCTCGAGTGCGAAGATGACCCCCGCGTTCTGTTCCACGGCGATGGCCATGAATCCGTCACCAAGGTGTTTTGCGATTCTCACACCCACCTCGGACGCGAGATCACGCGATACCTCGCGAAAGTCCTTCAGCATCGATTTTGCCTGGTCGTCGTCCGTGCGTTGAATGAACGAAGTGAACCCCGAGAGGTCGACGAAAATGATCGTGCGTGGGTAACGCATCGTGCCCCTCATGCTACGGTTCGCACGTGGGCCTTCGATTCACGTATTCGCGCTGGGACGGAACACAAAAGGGTTTCGAACTGGATGCCGATTCGTTGATGCGCGAACTCACCGACGAACTCATTCACCACGGCGACCCGAACGCCGCTCTTCGACGAATCATGCAACAGGGTATTCGTGACAGGAACGGGCGGAACATCGAAGGTATCCGTCAAGCACTCGACCGAATTCGAAACAAGCGTAAGGAGATTCGCGAGCGAGGCAACATCGGGCATGAATTCGACGACGTGGCCCGTGAACTCGACGACATCGTGGACGAGGAGCGTCTCGCCGTGGATTCGGTGGAGCGTGCCGCAATGGAATCGGGTGACACGCGCCGTGCCGACGTGGCGCGAGAGTCCGCAATGGACCGTCGCCTACGCCTCGACATGTTGCCCGACGACCTTGCGCGGAAGATCGAGGCGCTCTCCCACTACGACTTTCAATCGCCCGACGCTCAGTTGCGGTTCGAGCGACTTTCGGAGCGTTTGAAGGACCAACTCTCCAGGCGACAGTTCGAACAAGTGGCAAGCGGTATCGAGAGCATCACGCCCGAGGCATTGGCACGGATGAACGAGATGATGAAGGCACTCAACGACATGATCGAGCGTCACCAGCGCGGCGAGGATCCGATGTTCGAGGAGTTCATGAAGAAGTTCGGGGAGTTCTTCCCGGAGAACCCAGCCACCCTCGATGAACTGCTCGAGCTCATCGCCAGGCGAATGGCAGCGGCCCAAGCCGTTCTCAACTCGATGACACCCGAGCAACGTGCCGAACTACAGGAGCTCACCGATCAGATGCTTGGTGACAACGAGGTGCGTGAGCAGATGCAGCGTCTTGGTGCCAACATGCAGTCGATGTTCCCCGACATGGGGTGGGGCGACTCCCAGGAATTCACCGGCGAACAGCCGATGCCGTTCGGGGAGGCCCTGCGAAGCATGCAACAACTGGGCGACCTCGAGGAGCTCGAGCGGTTTCTCCAGAACGCCAGTTCACCGTCCGCCCTGCAAGAAGTGGATCTCGACAAGGTTCGAGACCTCCTGGGTGACGAGACGGCGGAGTCGTTGGACCGGCTCGCGCGACTCACCGAAACACTTCGCCAAGCAGGGCTCGTCGACCAGAAGGAGGGTCGATTGGAGCTCACTCCGCGGGGACTGCGCACGATCGGCAAGCAGGCATTGAGCGACCTCTTTGGTCGTCTGGAACGCGACACACTCGGCCAACATCGGATCGAGCGTGTCGGCACCGGGCATGAACGGGCGCACGACACCAAACCGTACGAATACGGCGACCCGTTCCACCTGGACTTGCAACGCACGTTGAGAAACACGCTGCGTCGGCAGGGTGGTGGGCTGCCGCTGCGCCTCTCGCCGGATGATTTCGAAATCGACCAAACCGAACAGCTCACCCGTTCTTCGACCGTTTTGATGGTCGATCTCTCGTTGTCCATGCCCATGCGCGACAACTTCCTGCCGGCCAAGAAGGTTGCGATGGCGCTGCATTCCCTGATTTCGTCCCAATTTCCTCGGGACTACTTGGGTCTCGTCGGCTTCAGTGAGACGGCTCGGGAGCTGCGCCATGAACAACTCCCCGAGGTCTCGTGGGACTTCGTCTACGGCACGAACATGCAGCACGGTTTCGCCCTGGCTCGCCGTATGTTGGCTCGGCAATCAGGGACCAAGCAGATCATCATGATCACGGACGGCGAACCAACGGCCCACGTTCGCCCGGATGGGGAAGTGTTCTTCAGTTACCCCCCGGCGTACTCGACCGTGGAAGCGACCTTGCGCGAGGTGATGCGATGCACCAGGGACGACATACGTATCAACACCTTCATGCTCGATGCCGATGGAGCGCTTCGAAGCTTCATCGAGCAACTCACCGCCATCAACAAGGGACGGGCGTTCTTCACCACACCCGAAACGCTCGGTGAGTACGTGTTGGTCGACTTCCTCGAGCACAAGCGATCGCTTCGTGCCACTGGTGGTCGACGCCGAGCAAGTTAGTCGGACCGGGCGTCGCTCGACGTTTTCGTTCGTCGGCTGGACCGTCCGACTTGCATTGCCACCTCGGCATCTGTCAGAATGACATGGCTGTTATTTGGGTGGGGTAGGAAGAAGGACTCAGTGAATCAACGAATCGAAGCGACGGAAGGCGACGACCGCGCATGGCAGGACCAGGCCAATTGCTTGGGGGTCGACCCCGACCTCTTCTTTCCCGAGCGCGGCGCATCCACCCGCGAGGCCAAGGAAGTCTGTCGAGGTTGCGAAGTGCGACAACAGTGTCTCGAGTACGCCCTCGCCAACGGTGAGAAATTCGGCATCTGGGGCGGGCTCTCCGAGCGCGAGCGCCGCCGCCTGCGACGTCAGCGCGCCCAGGCTCATCGCAGTTCCATCACCGCATAACGTCCACTGCGCCACGCGGCGGCCGTTCACCACTGCCGTTCCTGCACGGCCCCTGCTAAGGTGCTGGTATGGCAGGCGGACCGGAAATTTGGATCATCATTGCCCTCGTCGTCGTACTTTTTGGTGGTTCACGGTTGCCAAAAATCGCGCGCAATCTGGGTCGAGCCCAAGGTGAATTGAAGAAGGGACTCTCGGAGGGCAACGCCGAAGTCAACAAGGAGCCGAAGCAAGAGGGTGGCTCGACACCACCAGCCTGAGGCGACGAGGCTTACGCCTCGTTGAGTTTTACCTTCCGTTTGCTCACCTCTGCAAGCAGACCCTTGCGTTCGTTGGCTGCGTAGAGGTTCAGCGAAACATCGTTCTTTTTGCCACGAGGTTTGGCGGTTATCACCAGCTCGTTGTCGGTGACCTTGATCGAAGTTGATTTGACGCGCGCGTCGTAGGTGCGGTCCAGTCCGATGGCTATTCGCAGAATTCCGGCCAAACTCCGCACGATTCGCTGGTCGGAACTGGAGAGTGCGGAGAACTCTGCGTGCTCCGCCTTGGGAACGCTCTTGCGGTGGTACCGGGCAACCTGGGCGATGATCTCCACCTCACGATCGGTGAGCCCCATCAATTCGGAGTTTCGAATGAGGTAGTAGGAGTGCAGGTGATGCTTGGCATGCGACACCACGACACCGACGTTCGCCAGGAGACTCGCAAAGTCGAGGTACCGGCGCCACTCGGGTTCCAGATCGAGGGAGTCCTCCAGTTCGTCGAACATTCCGGTGGCGAGCTCGGCAACGTGCTGGGAATGTTCCGGTCGATCGTCGCAGCGATCCGCAAGTTGCTGGACACTTCGTCGAGCGGCATCGTGCTCCACGTCCGCTTCGATGAAGCCTTCGCGACGAAGCGTGTCGAGGAGGAGACCCTCCCGCAGTGCATAGTCGGAGAACATCAACGACGTGAGCCCGAAAACATCCACGATTCCCTCCAGAATGAGCGCACCAGCGAGGATGATGTCGGCACGGTTCGGCTCGAGACCGAATCGCTCGACGCGTTCACCTATGGTCGGCGCGCTCTGCATCGCCGCAACCACCGAGCGAACTTCGTCAGCGGAGAACTCGAACCGGTTCATGCTCTTGGGCTCGGACGAGCCACGCGACTTCAGAATCATGCGAGCGATGGATTCCGCGGTTCCGGAAGACGTCGCAACCGCCTCGAAACCGAGCTCCAGCACCTCGGGTGCCACCACCGACAAGGTCGAGCGTATGAACGAACGACAGCTCGGAATGGCACTCGGGTGAAGGGCGGTAGTGGAGAAGAATCGATCGGTCAGTCGTACCGCGCCGAGTTTGAAACTTCGCGCGAACAGCACCTCGTCGTCGATACCAACCACCACCTCGGTACTTCCGCCACCGATATCGCACACGAACATCGCTTGATCATGGATTCCGATGGCATTCAGCACACCGAGGTGGATGAGGCGTGCCTCTTCCACCCCCGAAACCACCTCTATCTCGATACCGGTGGCCTTGCGTACCTGCTTGATGAAGTCCGAACGGTTCCTCGCCTCGCGAACGGCACTCGTCGCAACCGCACGAACTTCGGCGTCGTGCGACTCGGCAATCTCGGCCATGCGAGCCAGGCTCTTCAGCCCGCGCGCGATCGCCTCGTCGGAGAGTTCCTTCATGTCACCTCCGCCGTGACCAAGTCGCACCACGTCCTTTTCGCGGGTCACCACTTCGAAGCCGCCGGGAACTGGCTTGGCAACGACCAGATGGAAGCTGTTGGTGCCGATATCCAGCGCCGCCACGAGGTCGCTCATTCGTTCCGACGATAGCCTCTCAGTTCCCGAGGAGTCCCGATGTCTGACGTCACCAAAGAACCACCACGAGCCCACATTCGCATCACCTACACCGGACCGGTGTACCCCCACTGGGAGATCGTCGGAGATTACGGCGATCCCGACCTCATCGACGAATTCGCACGTCGGGCGTACATGCGACTGCTGTACGTGCCGATGAAGGACAGTCAGTTCCGTCGAAACCGTGAGCGCATCAACAAGGATGCCGAGAACGAGGGTGTCAGCGTGGAGTGGTTCCCTGCCGAGGTCAACAACTAACACCTGCTCCGTCGGCTCTCGTCGGGCGGGCGTCGAGCTCGGTGAACACCGAATGAACCTTGCATGACCAGGCAGAAAAATCGGGGAACTTCTCGTAGCCAGCGTGGCGGCGACGAATACGGTACGGGTATCGACTCCCCATTCATCAATCGTGAGTTGAGTTGGCTCGACTTCAATGAGCGGGTTCTCTCACTTGCACTCGGCGCGGAGTTGCCGCTTCTCGAACGCATCCGGTTTCTTGCGATCAGCGCATCGAACCTGGACGAGTTCTACCAGGTGCGAGTTGCAGCCCTTCACGACCAAATCGCTGCAGAGCTGCACGAGTTGAGTCTCGATGGTCGCACGCCGACCCAGCAGTTGGCCGAGATCTCCAGCCGAGTTCAACGGTTCGTCGCCGAACAAGAACGGCTCCTCGTTACCGAACTACTTCCCGCACTGGCAACCAACGGCGTGAGGATCGTCAAGTGGGCCAAGCTGGGAAAGAGGGTGCGGGAAGCACTCACCACGGACTACGAGAGCCGGATTTTTCCGATTCTCACCCCGCTGGCGGTCGACCCGTCCCATCCATTTCCGTACATCTCCAATCTGGCGCTCAACCTCGCGGTGACGGTGCGCGATTCGGAGTCGGGCGAGGAGCGTTTTGCGCGAGTGAAAGTACCGAGGAACTTTCCGCGATTCGTTCCGATACCCGACTCGAACGATTTCATACTGCTCGAAGACCTCATCGAAGCCCACCTCGACCGACTCTTCCCGGGCATGGAGATCGTGAGCGTCTCGCGATTTCGCGTGACCCGCAACGCCGATCTCTCACTGGACGATGAGGATGCCGAGGATCTGCTGGCGGCAGTGGAGATGGAACTTCGTCGTCGCAGATTCGGTCGAGCAGTTCGGTTGGAGGTGCAGGCCAACATTCGTGAGGCGGCACTCTCGAAGATGTGCGACGAGCTCGAGTTGGAGCCCGTCGACGTGATTCGGCACGAATCCTTCGTTGAACTCTCGGCACTGCAACAGTTGGCGACCCTCGACATCCCGAAACTTCGCTTCAAGCCGTGGACCCCGGTTACCGCCGGGAGGTTGGCCGCAGCCGATGAAGCAGGCAGATCGATGTTCGACGTCATCCGTTCGCGCCAGTTGCTGGTGCATCATCCCTACGAATCGTTCGCCTCGTCGACGGAGTTGTTCGTGGAACAAGCCGCCCGTGACCCCAAGGTGCTGTCCATCAAGATGACCCTCTACCGAACGTCTGGTGACAGTCAAATTGCCAGGCACCTCATTCGCGCCGCGGAGGCCGGAAAGCAAGTGGCCGTGGTACTCGAGCTGAAGGCACGATTCGACGAAGCACGAAACGTGAGTTGGGCGCGCGAGCTCGAGCTCGCCGGTGTGCACGTGAACTACGGGCTGGTCGGGTTGAAGACCCACTCCAAGTGCATCCTGGTGGTGCGAGAGGAGTCATCCGGGATTCGACGGTACGTTCACCTCGCGACCGGAAACTACAACTCCGTCACTGCTCGCGCGTACGAGGACATCGGATTCTTCACCTGCGAAGAGGCGATTGGCCGAGATGCAACGCAATTGTTCAACTATCTCACCGGTTACGGACGCGAACCGAAGTACGAGCAACTCTTGGTAGCGCCACATCAGTTGAAGTCGGAGATCATCAAATTGATCGAGCACGAAGCGACGTTCGGTGACAAGGGTCGCATAACGCTGAAGTTGAATGCGGTTCAGGATCCCGAAGTCGTGAGAGCGTTGTACGCAGCCAGTTCTGCCGGGGTGAAGGTGGATCTCATCGTCAGGGGTATCTGCTGCGTGCGCGCCGGCGTCCCCGGCCTGTCGGAAAACATCACCGTTCGGTCGATTCTCGGCAGGTACCTCGAACACTCTCGCATCTACCGGTTCGACCACGGCCACGACGGCGACGAGCCGCTGCACCTCGTCGGTTCGGCCGACTTGATGATCCGGAACCTGAAGGGCAGGGTGGAAACGTTGGTGCGGCTCACCCACCCCAAGCACCGTGCCTGGCTCGACACTGCACTCTCGTTTCTCTTGGATGACGCGAACGTCCACTACCGATTGGCTGCGGACGATACGTGGTCGCAGGTGGGCAGACATCACACCCCCAATGACGCACAACGCCAGTTGTACGAGTGGGTGGTGGCCACACAATCTCGGTAGCGCGGTTGACACAGTCGCGGTAGCGCAGTTCACACAGTGTTCAACTGACGTCCAGCCGTCGTTCAGGTGTTTTCCCGACCGCACGGTAATCGGCGGCGTAGCGTGCCTACCGTAGAAGCCATGGAAGAAACTCGAAAGTCCTATCACTCCGAACTCGACGAGCTGCGAGCCATGGTGGTGCGTCTCGGGGCCTCCGTGATCGAAGCCGTCCCTCGTGCCACCAACGTGCTGTTGAGCGGAGATCTCGAGGGTGCGGACTATCTCGTGCAGTCCGACGATGAGATCGACTCCCGCGCCCACGACATCGAGAGTCGTACGTTCGAGATTCTCGCGCTGCAGGCGCCGGTTGCCGGCGAACTTCGCCAGTTGGTGTCCATTCTCAAGATCACCAGCGACCTGGAACGATCAGCCGATCTGGCCGTGAACATCTGCAAGGCGGCACGTCGGATTTATGGGAAGGAGATCGACCCCGTGTTGCGTGGCCTCATTTCCAAGATGAGCGAGCAGGCCGAACAGCTCTACCAAGCAGCCGTCAATTCCTTTGCCGAGAACGATGCTGCAACCGCTGCGGCAATCGAGGACATGGATTCGTTCCTCGACGCACTCCACCGTCAGTTCGTCCAGGCGATCTTCGAAACCCACGCACGCGAGCGAATGGACCTTCAACTTGCAGTGCAGCTGGCGATCGTTGCGCGCTTCTACGAGCGAATCGGAGACCATGCGGTGAACGTGGGTGAGCGTGTTCAGTTCGCACTCACGGGATGGAAGCCCGAGTTGCGAGCCATCCAGCGTCAGCGCGAGCGTGACGCAACCGGCGAATTTCCGATTACACAGGGATAAATGCACTCGTCGCGATGAGTTACGTTCTCGCGGTTGCAACGTTCCTCATCGGTACTGCACTCGGTATTTCCGTAGCCAAGCGACGTTCGGAGTCGTCACATGTCGATGCGAATCGACATGAAGCCCCGGAAACACCATCGAAGGTTGGCAGCGCCGTTGGCAACTCACGCACTGCACCCCGATCGGGGGTTTTGCCGGGTAATGCCGACGGGGTGTTCATCGCCGCATTGAATTCGTTGCCGAGCGGTGTCGTGCTCGCCGACGAGTCGGCGAACGTGCTGTTCCGAAACACCGCCGCGGAGGCAATGAGCGGAGTGCGCCATGTCGACGTACTGGTCGATGAGGCGGTCAATGCGCTCCTACGACAAACGGTCGACAACGACGCGCAGTACCGCCGATTCGAGACGGCCGGATCACCTTCACGGGTTTTTGACTTGCGCACTCGTCGGTTGGTTGATGGAGGACTCGTGGCAACCATCGAAGACGTCACCGAACGGTCCCGTGTCGACACCGTTCGAACCGATTTCGTGGCCAACCTCAGTCACGAACTTAAGACACCGATCGGTGGTATCGCTGCGCTCGCCGACACCATAATCGGAGAAACAGATCCACAAGTAATCGAGCGGATGACGTCGCGAATCGTCGAAGAGTCGTATCGCCTGTCACGAATAGTGGACGATCTCCTGGACCTGTCGCGAATCGAATTCGGAGGCGCAGACGAATGGGAACGAGTTCGGATCGCCACCCTCGTGCGAGAAGTGATTGCTCGACTGCAGCCCGAGGCAACGCGATCCGGAGTAACACTCGAGGCGACAGGCGGAACCGACGCCGAGGTGCTTGGTGATCGAGTGCAATTGGTATCGGCACTCGAAAACCTCGTAATCAACGCCGTAAAGTACAGCGGCGACGGCAAGAAGGTAGCGGTCGACGTGCACGCCACCGAAGAGGTCGTCCGCATCGCCGTGGTGGATCAAGGCATCGGGATCGCCGCGAAGGATCACCAAAGAATCTTCGAACGGTTCTATCGAGTCGATCGGGCACGATCCCGAACCACCGGCGGATCGGGACTCGGCTTGTCGATCGTCCGGCACGTCGTGTCCAACCACGGCGGAACGGTATCGCTCGAGTCGGAGGAGGGTCGTGGCTCGACCTTCACGATCGTGCTTCCACGTGAGCCGGCCACCTCGGCCTCGGAAGTCGTCGAAGACGGTGTCGAGGAAGGCAGCGTGTCGGTATGAGCGCAAAGTCGTCCCACGTCGTCATGGTGGTGGAGGACGAGGAGGCATTCATCGACGCACTCGTCGTCGGACTGCGTCGTGAGGGTTTTGGCGTCGAGGTTGCACGCGATGGTGCCGAGGCGCTCACCAACTTCGACAGGGTGAACCCGGACATCGTGCTCCTCGATGTGATGTTGCCGAAGGTTTCGGGCACGGACGTTTGTCGCGAGATTCGCAAGAAGAGCCAGGTGCCGATCATCATGGTGTCCGCCAAGGGAACCGAAATCGACACCGTCGTGGGTCTGGAGGTTGGCGCCGACGACTACATCGTGAAGCCGTATCGGATTCGTGAGCTCATCGCGCGGGTGCGAGCAGCCCTGCGTCGCAGCAGCGTTGCGGAGTCCGGTGCTCCGGCAAACGGGGTTTCCAGCATCAACGTCGGCGACGTCACCATCGATCCCGAGCAGCACGTGGTGACGGTCCGCGGTCAAGTCACCAAACTTCCGCTCAAGGAGTTCGAACTTCTCTACGTATTGGTAGCCAATGCCGGCCGCGTCATGACGAGGGACACACTCATCGACCGTGTATGGGGGAGCGACTACTACGGGGATACCAAGACATTGGACGTGCACATCAAGCGCTTGCGCTCCAAGGTGGAGGTCGATCCAGCGCGCCCCACGGCCATCCTCACGATCAGAGGGCTTGGCTACAAGTTCGAGCGTTCCCCCTAGTTTTCCGACTCGAGGCGGGCGAGCCAGAGGCCTGGTGCCACGATTTCTGCCGGGGTGGGAAGGCTCCCGGGCTGGGTCACCAACCGGGCGAGTCCGGTCTCGCTCGCACGCTCCACGACTCCCGAGACGAACTGCTGGGCAAGGGTCATGCGCTCGGTGGTGAGGTCGATTCCCAACAAGCGTTCCACGAAGATCCGATCGCTGGACTGTGCAACCCGCCGCCGACGCACGGCCTCGGCAATTCGCGAGCCCTCTCCGAGGATGCGAGCGCTCGCCAGATCGACGCAGTGGTCGATATAGCCGACGATTGCGGTGACTGCGGCATCCAGCGACGGCGCAATTCGGTCCTGGGCGCTGGAGCGTCGGGCGCCAAGAAGCACCGTGGGGTCCGCGAGGAGTGAATCGAGAATCTTCATCGGATCACCGGATGACACGTCGAGTTGTCCGATGCTCTCCGACAGCGCACTCGGGTTGGGACGAAAACCTGATGCAAAACCGATGACGAGTCGTCGGAGTGCGTCACGAACGTGTTCGATGCCGAACACCGCGCTGCTGACCATTTCATGCGTCAGGGCCCACATCAGCATGTCGTCGCGTGGTATCGACCACTCATCGGCAAAGTTGTCGACGTTGCCCACCACCATCACGAGCTTTCCGTGTGGTTCGCGTGGTAAGGGTAGGTCATATTGACCGAACGTGTTGATTG
Source organism: Actinomycetota bacterium (assembly GCA_017856115.1). Lineage (GTDB taxonomy): Bacteria > Actinomycetota > Acidimicrobiia > Acidimicrobiales > Ilumatobacteraceae > F1-60-MAGs027. Next base: position 18,348 of record JAFMFM010000009.1, read on the forward strand.
CAAGTCGACCCACCAAGGTTCCAACCGACATGCCCAGCATCGAGGGTGCAATCATCTTGCTCACGTTCTCGAGCATCTTCATCATGGGATCGCCGACTTCATCGTCCGATGTGGTGTCCTCCTGTGCTCCATGTATCGCGCGGGCGAGGGCGTCGAAGTACGGTTTCCATGCGTCGAGCGTGAGATTCACCCAGGTTGCACGGCCGACCACATCGAGTTTCTCGACGTGCATGATTTCCTGTCCGGTGACCGCGGCCGCGTGCATCCGTGCAACGGGGGCAAGCGACTCGACCGAAATTCGTCGCTGCGGGTCGACGTTGTGCTCGGTAATGCCCTGGCTGGCCGCCATCAGTGCCGTTTGACGCGCAACGTCCCATTGCAAGGGTCCCTGCGACGACATCGCACGCTGGAACTGTGCAAAGAGTGGATTGTTGAACGGGTTCGGCGTCTCGTCGTCAGCCACGCGGCTAGAGCCTATGACGACCCACAAGTACGCTGAATCGAGATGACCGGTGATCGCATCGAAGTGTCCGACACGCCGCTTGACGTCGCGGAGTTGTACGAATGGGCACTCTTGCCCGAGTGCGGTGCGGTGGTCGTGTTTTCCGGCACGGTTCGCAACCATGCAGAGGGTCGAAGCGGCGTCACCTCGCTCACATATGAGGCGTACCGCGAGGCTGCCACCACCAAGTTGCAGGACGTCGTGGACGAGGCCCGTCGAAGGTATCCGACGCTCGGTCGGGTGGCGCTGGTGCACCGATTGGGCGAGTTGGACCTGACGGAATCGTCGGTGGTGGTTGCAGTTTCGGCACCGCATCGACCCGAGGCCTTCGACGCCGCACGGTACTGCATCGATGCCCTCAAGCAGAGCGTGCCAATCTGGAAGAAGGAAACCTGGAGCAATGGAAACGACTGGGGTACCGGCGCGGTGAACCCGATTCCCGCATCCTCGGTCGGCGATGCTTCCGCTCGGTCGGCGTCATGACGATGCTCGATGCCGTCGTGATCGCCGCAACATCGGTGACCAGTCTGACGTTTGCTGCAATCTCGATTGCATCGGCCGCGACACTGGCGTACCTCGTGGCAACGGACAATCGTCGACACAAGCCGGTCGATGGCGCCGCACAGTTCCGCCGGCACCTCGATGCCCTGTCCGATGATTCACGGGAGCATCTCCGCGAACAGATTCGAATCGCGCGCGAACAGCGACAAGGTGGTTGACGATGGCACGTGACTTGGCAATCGATCTCGGAACTGCCAACACGCTCGTGTACAAGCAGGGCGAGGGCATCATCATGAACGAACCGACGGTCATCGCAAAGAACCGTCGGACCAACGAAGTGCTGGCTACGGGTCATGAAGCCTGGGACATGATCGGGAGGACACCGAGTTTCATCGTTGCGGTGCGCCCCTTGCGTGGCGGTGCCATCACCGACTTCGAGACGACCGAACAGATGATTCGCCTCCTTCTGAAACGAGCCGGCGTGTCGCGTTTTGCCCGTCCGAAGGTGCTCATTTGCGTACCCTCGGCCATCACCGAGGTCGAGCGCCGAGCCGTCACGGAAGCCACGCGTCGCGCTGGCGCCGCCGACGCTCAATTGCTGGAGCAACCGATGGCGGCGGCCATCGGTGCAGATCTGCCAATCGAAGAACCGATCGCCAACATGGTGGTGGATATCGGGGGAGGCACCACCGAAACCGCCGTGATCAGTCTCGGTGGCATCGTTACCCTGCGTGCCGAGCGAGTCGGTGGTTTCACCATGGACGAGGCAATCCAGGGGTGGGTTCGAAAGGAGCACGGGCTCGCAATCGGCGAGCGCACGGCAGAGGAGATCAAGAAACAAATTGGAAGCGCACAGCCATCCAGTGCCGACCGTGACGCCGAGGTGAAGGGACGCGATCTTGTGACGGGTCTACCCAAAACAGTCGTGTTGACCGCGGCGGAAATCCGAGAGGCACTGGACGAGGTGGTAACGCAGATGATCGACTCGGTGAAGGAGTGCCTTGCCGTGACACCACCGGAGTTGGCGCAGGATTTGTTGTTGCGCGGCATCTATCTGGTTGGTGGCGGTGCATTGTTGCGTGGTCTTCCCGAGCGTTTGCAGTTCGAGACCAAGGTGCCCGTGCAATTGTCACCGCAACCGCTCGAAGCAGTGGTACTCGGAGCGGGTCACTGCATCGAGAACTATCAGGCGTTGCGCGGTATGTTCATGGACGCTCGTCGCTGAGCGCGACGTGAAGTGACATGCACCTCCAGTTGCACGAACTCACCTGGTGGCTCGCCCTGATCAATGGTGTGGTGTGGCTGACGTGTGGAGTGATTGTCGGCTGGTGGTACGCACGACGAGACTGGCGGAGCTTTGCCATCGGAGGGCGAGTGTCTCGTCTACAAACGTGGGAGAGTCGACACCTGTACGAACGGCGATTGTTGGTGCGACTTTGGAAGGATCGACTTCCCGAGGCGGGTACGTGGTTCGGCGGCATCAGCAAGCGGCATCTTCCGACCGAGCGCGACGGCGGACGTGCCCGATTTGCAGCGGAATCGTTGCGCGCGGAGCGCGTGCATCGTGTGCTGCTTTGGGTGATACCGGTGACGATGCTGTGGAGTCGTGGCTGGTGGATCGTCCTCAACCTGGTCGTGGGTTTGGCCGTCAACGTTCCGTGCATCATCGTGGCCCGTTACAACCGGGTTCGACTTGCCGGTCTGAATGCAACCACGTCGAACTCGTAGCCTGAAACCGATGTTCCTTCGTGGTCGCTTGCAATGGACGTTGCTCGTGGTAACCCTCGTCTCGGGGGCACTCGCATTCTTCTTCGCACAAAGAAACGACTCCGGGGTCGACGTGGTTCCCACCACCATCGCCTCAACCACCTCTACGACAACGACCACCGTTTATCAGCCACCCATCACCTACGTGGTGCAACGAGGCGATACGTTGTTCGCAATTGCTTCGAGCTTTCAAGTGGACATGCAGGCACTGATGGACTTGAACGGCATCACGAATCCTGATCGGGTGGAAGCCGGTGACGAACTCGTCATGCCACCGGCGACGGGATTCCGGCCGGTTGCACCTTCCACCACGATGTTGCCGTAACCGACGTCCTCGTCCCGACTCAAAGAGCGGAGTGTCGGCTCTGCTACCCGATGTCGTCGGCGCGGTGACGCTCCACGATGTCGACGATGTCGGACATGATCTGGGCCACTGCATAATCCTTGGGCGTGTACACCGCAGTCACGCCGGTCTTGAGCAAGGACGTTCGGTCGTCGTCCGGAATGATTCCACCAACGATGACGGGGGCATCGACGCCGAGTGCATTCAGCTCGCGCAAAACGTCGGGAACCAACGCCTGGTGCGAGCCGGAGAGAATCGACAATCCGATGACGTCAGGGTCCTCGTCTCGCGCGGATTCGGCGATTTGGCGCGGAGTGAGTCGAATTCCGCCGTAGACCACCTCCATTCCGGCATCCCGTGCTGCGATGGCAATCTGTTCGGCACCACTGGAGTGACCGTCCAGTCCCGGCTTGGCTACCAGTAGTCGGGGTGGTCCGCCGGCCAAGGTGCTCGAGCGTCGCGCAACTGCTTGCAGTTCGCTTCCACGTGGTGCGGCCACCCCGCCGACTCCCGTCGGGGCCCGATATTCACCGAACACTTCACGTAGGGCTCCCGCCCACTCACCCGTGGTTCCGCCGGCTCGCGCGAGGGCTATCGACGATTCCATGATGTTGTGGTTTCCTTCGGCTGCCTGACGTAGCTCGCGCAGTGCGTCGGCCACTGCTCGTGAATCGCGCTCGGTGCGCCATCGCTGTACGTCGGCGATGTGTGCTGCTTCCACCCGCGGGTCGACGCGGAGAATGTTGTCGTTACCACCCAGCGGTGAGACCGCGGTTTCAGTGAAGTCGTTTACACCGATCACGGTCTGTTCGCCGCTTTCGATGCGGCGCGTTCGCTCGGCCATCGAGGCAACCAGCCGACGCTTGAGTTCATCCACCGCTGCGTACGCGCCGCCGAGCGCTTCTATCTCGCGCAACTCCGTGGTGGCCGCCTCCACCAGTTCGGCAGTGAGACGCTCCACCACGTGCGATCCATCGAGGATGTCTTCGTACTCGAGCAGGTCGGTTTCAAATGCGAGCACCTGCTGCATTCGTAGCGACCACTGCTGATCCCATGGCCGTGGCAGACCGAGCGCCTCGTTCCAGGCGGGCAACTGCACGCTGCGCGCACGCGCACGCTTGGAAAGCGTGACTGCCAGCATCTCCAACATGATTCGTTGCACGTTGTTTTCCGGTTGCGCTTCGGTGAGACCGAGCGAATTCACCTGCACTCCGTAGCGGAAACGAAGCGCACGCTCGTCGGTGATGCCGTACCGCTCGCGTCCGATGGTTTCCCACATACCGGTCATTGCCCGAACCTTGCACGTCTCCTCGACGAATCGGATTCCCGCATTGACGAAGAACGACATCGAGGCAAAGACTCCGGGGAACTTGCCATCGTCCACCTGGCCGCTTGCCCGGACGGCATCCAAGACGTCGATTGCATTCGCGAACGCAAATGCAATTTCTTGCTCCGGGGTGGCCCCGACCTCCTGCAAGTGGTAGGAACACACGTTCATCGGGTTCCACTTCGGGGCGTGGGAGTTGGCCCATGCAATCATGTCGACGATGATGCGACGAGATGCGAGCGGAGGGAAGATGAACGTGCCGCGCGAGAGATATTCCTTCAGCACGTCGTTCTGCGTGGTGCCACGCAACTGGACGCTGTCGACTCCCTGCTCGGCGGCATTTGCAACGTACAGCGCAAGCAGCCAAGCAGCGGTGGAGTTGATGGTCATCGAAGTGTTCATCGTTCCCGGAGGGATGTCCCGCATCAGTGTCCGCATGTGACCGAGGTGGGCGACCGGAACGCCCACCTTGCCCACTTCGCCGCGGGCCAGGACGTGGTCGGGGTCGTAGCCAGTTTGGGTGGGGAGGTCGAAGGCGATGGACAGACCCGTTTGGCCCTTCGCCAAATTCGTGCGGTACAACTCGTTGGATGCCTCCGCCGACGAGTGACCGGAGTACGTTCGCATGAGCCATGGCTCATCGCGTTGGCCACGCCGACGTTGATCGGTCACGCTGACAAGGCTAAGGCGTTGTGGCGGAGCGGAGTCGCTCGAGATACTCGGTGCGGGGGATCACCACTCCTCCGAGGCTCGACAGGTGCGGTGTATGCCATTGAGCATCGAGCAGGGTCATCCTCGCAGAACGCATGATGGCGACGAGTGCCATGAGCGCCACCTTCGACGCATCGCGCGAGAGGTGGAACATGGATTCGCCCGCGAAGAATCGTTTGATTCGAACCCCGTAGAGACCTCCAACCAGCACGCCATCCTCGTTGTACGTCTCCACGCTGTGGGCCCAACCACGGTCGTGCAGCTCGCAGTACTGATCGATGAATCTCGCGGTGATCCACGCCTTGTCGTCGGTACCTCGAGATGCGCATCCCAGCATCACGCGTTCGAAATTCGTGTTGATGCGAACGTGGTACCGACGCGCACTGCGAGCCATCGACCGTGTGATGCGCAACCCGTCCAGGGGAATGACGCATCGCTCGACCGGAGACCACCAGAACAGCGTTGGGTCGTCGCTGCTTCGCTCCATGGCGAACAGTCCGTGGCGGTATCCGTCGATGATGGTGGATGGGCTGAGATCCGCACCCTGTCCGATGAGATCGTCATCCTCCTGCCACGTTGCAACGGCCGGCCACTCGTACCCACAGGTGCCAACGGGCTGCGGCGTTCGATCCCAGCCACCGGTGGCGCGCAGGAGCGCAAGGTCACCCCAACGAGAATCGTGGGGTCCGGTCCTAGTAGACGTAGAAGCCGGCCTTGGATTTTCGACCGAGACGTCCCTGTGCGACCAGCTCCCTCAGGCGTGGTCGTGGCGCAAAGTTGTCGTCTCCGAACGACCGGTGCAGTGTTTCGAGGATGGACAGGGAGGTATCGAGTCCGACGAGGTCGAGGAGTGCAAACGGACCCATCGGGAAGTTACAGCCGCCCTTCATTGCGGTGTCGATGTCTTCCATGGATGCGGTGCCGTCCTCGAGCATGCGAATGGCGTTGTTCAAATAGGGGAACAACAGGGCATTCACGATGAACCCGGCACGATCCAGCACGTGGACACCCTCCTTTCCGATGGTGCGAACGAACGTCTCCGCACGCGCGATGGTGTCGTCACTTGCGGTGATTGGTCGCACGATCTCCACGAGAGGCAACACGGCTGCCGGATTGAAGAAATGGATGCCGCAGACCTTGTCGGGACGTCCCGTGACCTTGGCCATCTCCACCACCGCCAGGGTGCTGGTGTTGGTGGCCAGGATTGCCGACGGCTTGACCACTGCGTCGAGTTCACGGAACAGTGACTGTTTGGTGTCGAGGTCTTCAACGACCGACTCGATGATGATGTCGCAGTCGGAAAGTTCGGCGAGATCGATGGTGCCGCTGATGTTGGCGAGAATCCGGTCGCGGTCGGACGCTTCGAGTTTGCCTTTCTCCACCTGCCGTGTCAGACCACCCGAAATTTGCCCGAGTGCCGATGACACCGAGGACTCGCTTCGTGCACGAATGATCGACCGAATGCCGCCACGTGCGGCCACCTCGGCGATGCCCGCAGCCATGATGCCCGATCCAACGATGCCGATCGATGTCGGTGCGCTTTCTGCCATGCTGCCGAGCGTACTGTTTGGCTCGTCGGCGTCACTACCGTGAGGGGCGATGGCGGCGGTAAATGTGGGCGAGTTGCTGAATGACGACCGACGGATCGTGCCTCTATTTGCCGTTCACAACTTCCGGGACTTGGGCGGCTACCCCACGGTCGATGGACGGCGCACTCGCTGGCGCACCTTATTTCGAGCCGACGGCTTGTACCGCCTCACTCCCGACGATGCTCGAGCCGTGGTGAATCTCGGAGTTCGCACGGTGGTGGACCTGCGAACGAACAACGAGATTCGTGAGCGTGGAACTTTTCCGGTCGACGATTACGACGTTGCGTACCACCATGTGCCGATCATCGACGCCACCTGGGGCGAAACCCAAACTCCGGAGTTCGACGATGCCGCCGATTTTCTCGTCTGGGCGTATCGGGAGATGTTGAAGGAGGCATCGCCCCGATTCGCCGATGCGATCACCTTGCTGTCGCAACGGTCGGTGTTGCCGGCGGTGTTCCACTGTGCCGCAGGCAAGGATCGAACGGGCATTCTGGCTGCCCTCGTACTCGGAGCACTCGGCGTCGATGCGGCGACCATCGCCGCCGACTACGGCTTGACACAGGATGCGATGCAACGGCTATTGGTGTGGGCCCGTGACCATCATCCGGAATTGGCACGACTGTATGCCACGATGCCGGCACGATTCGCGGCCGCAGATCCGCGTGCGATGGCGGTGATTCTCGACGACATCAGCCGTAGTCACGGAAACGTACGCAGCTTCGTGCGCGATATCGGCGTGAGCGAATCTGCGATTCGCGCCTTGGACGAAGCGCTTACGACTCGCTGATCGTCACGCTCTTCAGCACGATGTCACCAGCTGGTGGAACACCGTTTGCTGCCGGGTCCGGATTGAAGAGGGCGCCCATCGCCTTCACGGCGGTGTCGAGTCCGTCAACGACCTCGCCGAACAGCGAGTAACTCGGTGGCAACGATGCACCGTCGTTGCCGGTGATGATGAAGAACTGACTGCCGTTGGTATCGGGGCCGGAGTTGGCCATGGCCAACGATCCGATCCGGTAGTCGCCGGCTTGGGGTAGTTCGTCGGGGAAGGAATAGCCGGGACCACCGGTTCCCGTTGCAGTGGGGTCGCCGCATTGCACGACGAAGTTCTCGATCACTCGGTGACACTGCGTTCCGTCGAAGTACTTCCATCGGGCGAGGGACACGAAGTTGTTCACCGTGCCGGGTGCGCGATCGGGCAACAGTCGTACGGAGAACTCGCCCTGGGTGGTGTCGAACGTGGCCGTGTAGGACTTGGTGAGGTCGATGCACAACTGGTGGGCATCGTCGAACTCGCGGCGCTGCTCGGCGCTGCCGTCGGCTGGTGGGCACTCGCTCGTTCCGTAGGCGAACGGACCGCTCGGCTCGGCAGTGTCGATGTCCTGGGTGGCATCGGCGGCAGTATCGAAGGCATCAGATTCGGTCTGGATCGCGGCATCGTCGGAGTTGTTGCCCGTGATGAAGACGAATCCCACGAGCGCCACCACCAGCAGCACCACGACGCCGATTTGTGCGCCACGCTTGCGGGCCTTGCCCTGCTGTTGACGGCGAGTGAGCTGCTCTCGACGAGCATCACGGTTCTTCTTCTGACGTTCACGCTTTGATGTACCCACGAGTGGGAAATGCTACCGACTCGCAATATCGTCCGCGGATAGCGTTGGTTCGTCATGGCGCTCATCGTGCAAAAGTACGGGGGAACATCGGTTGCCGACCCGGAACGCATGCGAAATGTGGCTCGTCACATCGCAACTACCCGCGCTGCCGGTCATCAGCTCGTCGTCGTGGTATCGGCGATGGGCAAGGCCACCGACAATCTGGTGCAACTCGCGCGACAAGTATCGACCAATCCACCGAGTCGTGAGATGGACATGTTGCTCACCACGGGTGAGCGAATCAGCATGGCCCTGCTGTGCATGGCGCTGCATGATGTCGGTGTGGATGCGGTGAGTTTCACCGGATCCCAGGTTGGAATCATCACCGACACCGTCCATACGAAGGCGAAGATTCTCGAGGTGAAGGGTGATCGCGTGCGCTCCGCGCTCGGCGACGACAAGGTGGCGGTCGTTGCCGGATTCCAGGGAATCAGCACCGCCAAGGAAATCACGACGTTGGGTCGAGGTGGCAGCGACACCACCGCAGTCGCGCTGGCCGCGGCCCTCGACGCCGACTCGTGCGAAATCTACACGGATGTGACGGGCGTGTTCACCGCGGACCCGCGCGTCGTGCCCCAAGCACGAAAGGTTCCGGTCCTGCAGTTCGATGAAATGTTGGAGATGGCGGGCGCAGGCAGCAAGGTGCTCGCCCTGCGCTCCGTGGAATTCGCCCGCAACCACGATGTGCCCATCCATGTGAGGTCGAGCTTCACATGGGAGGAGGGCACGTGGGTGGTGGGTCGTCATCACGAAAGGATGAAGAACATGGAAGAGCCAGTCATCTCCGGAGTCGTACAGGATGCGAGCGAATCGAAGATAACGATCCTCACCGTTCCCGATCGACCCGGTGTGTCGGCGGACATCTTCGAGGCACTCGCGACGGCGAACGTGAACGTGGACATGATCGTGCAGAACACCTCCACGTCGGGAACCACCGACATTTCGTTCACGGTCCCCAAGGCCGATGTGTCGACTGCCGAGCCGATCGTGGCACGCATCGCTCGCGATCTCGGTGCAGGTGGAGTGAACCACGACGACGACATCGCCAAGGTGTCACTCGTGGGCGCGGGAATGAAGACGAGCCCGGGAGTCGCTGCGAAGATGTTTCGTGTCCTGGCGGACAACGGCGTGAACATCGAGATGATCTCCACGTCCACCATTCGAATATCCGTGGTGGTGCGCGCACCAATGATGCAAACGGCGGTACAGGCACTCCACACCGCGTTCGGACTCGATAGCGGAGACGACTATGCGGCACCACTCCCTGAGCGCACGTAGTACATGACCCTGCTACACCGAATCGGGACTCGGTTGCGACGTCCACAGGGCGTGCCATGGCGAAGTGCGGGTCTTCGAACCGAGTCGTTGAGTGCGGACGAATCCGTTCGGAGTACCGGCTGGGTGTTCGACAACAAGACCGGTGAGGTATCCCTCGAATCGTTCACTGCGGGTGGCGACAACGAAGTTCGTCGATATTTGAAGTTGTTCGGGTTCACCGACGATTCCACCAGGACGCTCAGCATGGTGGAAATCGGCAGTGGAATCGGACGAATGACCGCCGGATTCAGCAAGCGATTCGCCATGGTGTACGCCGCCGACGTGGATGCCGCCTTTCTCGAGCGGTGCCGCGAGACCGTCTTTCATCATGGAACCCCGCCGGCACTACGAACGGTGCACGTGGCTGATGGCCGATCGTTGGACGTTGCAACGGGTTCGGTTGACTTCGCGTTCTCGTACATCACCTTGCAGCACTGCGGTACCGATGATGCGTTGTCGCTCGTGAGTGAGGCACTACGGGTTACCAAGACCGGCGGACAGGTCGCCCTCAATTTCCGTACCTGGACCATGTTGGATACCGCACTCGTTCCATTGGGGGGACTCGTTCGAGTGTTGTGGCGCGTACCGAAAGCGGCCAAGCACATGGCGCGAATTCGTGCGCTCACGCGCCTGGGGTGGCAAGCCAATCGACTGAGTCCGGATGACGTACTGGCATCCATCGGACTCGATCTCATCGGCACGCGACTACGTGACGTCACCATCGTGCATTCACCGCGGCGACGCGTTCGGGTATCGGCAGAGGGAGTGCGACGGCTCGCCGTGCGCCGGGTGCATCCGAGTCACTGGTGGTTGGTTGCGCGGTTAGCCTGACGGAGTGCCGAAAGGAAGAAAACCGAATATTGGTGTCGTTGGTGCCACCGGCATGGTGGGCAACGTCATGCGTACGTTGCTGCTCGAACGAAACGTCGCGTTCAATGAGTTGAGATTCTTCGCTTCGGCACGCTCGGCGGGAAGCAGCATCGATTTCGGTGGACGAAACATCGTTATCGAGGATGCATCCACCGCCGACCCGTCAGGCCTGGACGTCGCAATCTTCTCCGCCGGGGCGACCACGTCTCGGGCACTCGCACCGAAATTCGCCGCCGCCGGGGCAGTGGTGGTGGACAACTCGTCGTGCTGGCGCATGGATCCGGAAGTTCCGCTCGTGGTGTCGGAGGTCAACCCCGAGGACATCGCATTGGCGAAGAAGGGGATCATCTCCAACCCGAACTGCACGACGATGGCAGCAATGCCGGTATTGAAGCCGCTCCACGACGCGGCACGGCTGGTGCGACTCACTGCAAGCACATACCAGGCCGTGAGCGGTGGTGGCGTTCAGGGCGTGGCGGAGTTGGAGGCCCAGATCACCTCTGCCGATGGCGCCGATCGGCTCACGTACGACGGTGATGCGCTGAAATTTCCGGCCCCGAGCAAGTTCGCGAGAACCGTCGCCTTCAACGTGTTGCCGTTTGCGGGTTCGCTGGTGGACGATGGTGATCTGGAGACCGACGAGGAGAAGAAGCTGCGCAACGAAACGCGCAAGATCCTGCATATCCCCGACCTGAAGGTGTCCGGAACGTGCGTGCGCGTCCCCGTGTTCACGGGCCACTCGCTGTCGTTGCACGCGGAATTCGAACGGCCGATCACGCCAGCCCAAGCGCACGCAATCCTCGACAAGGCACCGGGAGTTTCGGTGGTGGACATTCCAACGCCGTTGCTGGCTGCCGGGAAGGATCCGTCGTACGTTGGACGAATTCGACAAGATCAGTCGGTCGACGAACAGCGTGGTCTGGTGCTCTTCGTGTCGAACGACAATCTGCGTAAAGGTGCCGCACTGAATGCACTGCAGATCGCGGAGTTGGTCATCACCTCCCTGTAGGTGCACGAACCGCTCGACGGCGCGCAACGCTGCCTGCCGACCGCCTCACCCCGTACGTTTGGGCAATCCGATGATGATGTGGTCGGGGAGGGGAGATTTGAACTCCCGACCTCCACGTCCCGAACGTGGCGCGCTAGCCAAGCTGCGCTACTCCCCGAAGTGCGTTTTCACGCGACGTCAGCCTAACGGTGGGTTTCGTTAGCTGTTCTGCATCATCGGTGGCGCGGATTCGTGCCATGTCCCACCGGAACACACCTCGTTTACCGCGCGTCGCAGTCGTAGCGAGTCGACGGGCTTCACCAGCCACGCCTCGGCCCCGCTTCGTCGCGCTAAGTGAACGTCGGCGATTCGATCGAGCAACATCACCACGGGCACGTGTGGCAGGCGACCGCCGCTCTCATCGAGCCGAAGGTTCATGGTGACGGCCATGGCACCCATCGAACCCACTTGCAGATCCAGCACGGCAACGTCCGGTGTTCGTCGGGTAACGGCGGCCGTTACGTCACGACCGTCACGGCAGACGGTGAACGATGTCTCAGGAGTACCGAGTGCGGCGATGATGTCGTCGAGGACGTATTGGGCGTCGGTCGCCACCAGAACATGCACGTCGCAAGGTTATCTCTTGGCGTGGCTACCGTTGTCGGGGCATGTTTGCAGCGGTCACACTCGGCCTGTTCATGATGATTGCCGGCAACGTGCCACAACAGGTGGATGATGCAGCGGATCTTGCCAAGGTGGATGTCTTTGAAGTGAGTGGGCTCATCGATTCGGTGGTGGCAGGCGGAATCGAACACGCGGTTGTGCGGTCGGAGTCGAACGGCGCACAGGCACTCGTCTTGCAGGTGAACTCACCCGGTGCGGTCGTTGACGAGGCTCGAATGCGCGAGGTGCTGACCTCAATTCGTACGTCGTCGATTCCCATCGGCGTTTGGGTGGGCCCGAGCGGGGCGAAAGCACTTGGTTGGTCGGCGTTCCTCCTCGCCGTTGCCGACGTGTCGGCCATGGCACCACGCGCGACGGTTGGTCTCACCGGACTTCCCATCGAGATCGATGGGGAGCCCGTGTCACTCGGTGGGGCGAGCACCTTGTTGCGCAGCGGGACGTTGGGTACCACCGACGCGCGGGACCGTGGTGTCCTACGCCTCGACATCGCCGATGAGGGAGTTCCCGTGCTGCGCAACATGTTGTTCGCAATGGATGGATTGACCATCAAGGGGACCGAACTGGACACCGTGGTGGAGGCCATAGACGACTCCGGAGCCATCACGCGCGAAGCAGCCACGACCCGATTCTTCAAACTTGGAACGTTTGAGCAACTGATGCACACCTCGGCGAGTGCGGCCCTTGCATACCTGTTGTTTTCGTTCGGCTTGGCACTGTTGATCTTCGAGTTCTACACCGCGGGAATCGGAATCGCCGGCTTCGTTGGTGCCGTTTGCACCGTGCTTGGTACCTTCGGATTGACGGAGTTGCCCGTGCGTCCGATCGGCCTGGCACTACTGATTTTTTCCGTTATCGCGCTGGCGATCGATGTCCAAGTCGGAATTCCCAGGGTGTGGACGGGCATCGGTTTGTTGTCGTTCGTCGTGGCGTCGTTTGCACTGTACGGCTCGGTTCAGGAGCAGGCACTGCGACTGTCGTGGCTCACGTTGATAAGCGGTGTCGTGTCGATGGCGCTGGCGTTCGTGGTCGGAATGCCGTCGATGGTGCGAACCCGTTTCGCCACCCCAACCATCGGACGTGAGTGGTTGATTGGTTCGCACGGAACGGCGGCAACCGACATTGCCCCCGATGGCGAAGCAACCGTGCAGGGAGCCCGCTGGCGGGCGCGCACCAATCGCGCCACACCGATCACCAGTGGTCAGCCGTTGCGTGTTGCATCGATCGACGGAGTCACGCTCGACGTCGAGCCACTCGAGGGTGCAGCCCGCGACTACCGCGAGATGCGTAAATCGCGCGAGGACTGAAGTCGGAGTCACCGAGCAAGTGCCCACGAGATCCACCGACGTTCCGCTCCGTCCCGCGGCAACGGTGATGCTGTTGCGCGACACCCCGACCGACCTCGAGGTGTTCATGATGCAGCGAACCACTTCGGCGGCCTTCGCCAGCGGTATGTACGTATTTCCCGGCGGTCGTGTCGACGACGTGGATGGTGCGGCGGAACTCAACGACCTGTGCGATGGTCTTTCCGACGCGGAGGCCAGTGATTTGCTCCGAGTTCCACGTGGAGGTCTGGCCTACTGGGTGGCTGCAATACGTGAATCGTTCGAGGAGGCGGGTGTGTTGCTTGCACGCGACCAGTCGGGCGACTTCGTGAAACTCGAAAATCCGGAAGTGCAGCGTCGATTCGCCGTGGCGCGACATGCGGTGCACGAGGGATCACTCTCATTGGCGGACTTTTGTCGAGAAGAGCGGCTGCGTCTCGCCGTGGACACCATTCGATACGTAAGCCACTGGATTACCCCGGTAGGCGAGGCTCGCCGTTTCGACACACGCTTCTTCGTCGCAGTGTCGCCGCCAGCCCAGGACCCGCTCCATGACGACCAGGAAACCATCGACAGTTTGTGGGTCACCCCGAACGAAGCACTACTACGTGCCAAACGGGGTGACTTGGCGATGATTCCGCCCACCGTTGCCAATCTGCAGTTTCTGGCCCCGCATCACACGACTCGGGACGCCGTCGCCGCAGCCCAGTCGATCGGCGTACCCACACCGATCCTGCCCAAGCTGCAATTCGATGGTGATGGGCGGGTGGTGGGAATCGTGTTTCCCGACGACCCGCGGTACGGCGAACTGCCGTAGTCATTACCTCGGTTTCTTGCCGAGGGCGATTTCGACCGACTCCAGCAGTCGAGCCGAACAGCCCGCCATCTCGGTAGCGGGAACGGTTGCTGCGGCGATCTTCTTGGCAATGTCTCGGAAGACCTCGGCGGCGGCCGAGGAACCCGAGAGTGCCACCGGCTCGCCGATGTCGCTGCCGCTCGCTACGGCAGTCTCGATGGGTACTTGGCCGAGCAATTCGGCGCCGATTTCGTTGGCGAGCGTGGCGCCACCGCCTTCACCGAAAAGTAGATGGACGGTTCCGTGCTCGCAGGTGAAGTGGCTCATGTTCTCGATCACACCCGCGACGCGCAGAAAACTTCGACGCGCCATGTCTGCGGCGCGAATCGCCACCTTCTGTGCCGACACTGCGGGAGTGGTGACGATGATCAAGTCGGTACGGGGAAGCATCCGAGCCAAGCCCATTTGTACGTCGCCGGTTCCCGGTGGCATGTCGATGAGGAGGTAGTCGAGGTCGCCCCAATGCACGTCGTTGAGGAACTGTTCGACCGCCTTCGTGAGCATGAGGCCACGCCACATCAGCGCAGTGCCCTCATCCTCCACGAGCATGCCCGTACTCACCACTTTGAGCAGTCCCGAACCAACCGTTCGTTCGTTGGGAATGATGCGGGGCTTGTCGACCCCATCCACCCGACGCGCTTCGAGGCGGTCGCTCATGCCCAGCATTCGTGGGATGGAGAACCCCCAGATGTCGGCGTCGAGCACCCCAACCACATGGCCGTGTGACGCGAGTGCAACGGCCAAGTTGGCGGTGACGGAACTCTTGCCCACACCACCTTTGCCGCTGGCGATGGCCAACACGCGGGCGGAATTGGGCACCGCGGTATCACCGGCATTTTCGCGCGCATTCCAGCGCGCCTTGGTCATCACCTCGGATCGCTCCTCGGCGTTCATCTCCCCCCAGACGATCTTCACCTTGCCGACTCCTGGGTGCGTCTCGAGGCGGGATTCGATGTCGTTCTTTATCTGGGCCCGCAGCGGGCAGCCCTTGATGGTGAGTTTCACCCCGATGGTGATGAGGCCCCCGGGCGACACCTCGACGTCGGTGGCCATGCCGAGGTCGACGATGTTGGCCCCGAGCTCCGGGTCGATGACGGATCGAAGCAGCTGTCGAACCTCGTCGACTGTCGGTGGCGAAACGGCGCGGTCGGTCACGCCCTCAACCTACCGATGTGTCGGGTTTCGCTGGTTATGTACGACAGTGCTTGTCATCACACCCCGTGTCGACGGTAGGTTGGGGAATCATGATCACGCTCACCCCTGCCGCAGCCGTCAAAGTAAAGCAACTGCTGGAAACCGAGAACGCATCCGACCTCGCATTGCGAGTGGCCGTGCGTCCTGGCGGATGTTCCGGCTACTCCTACGAGATGTACTTCGACGGCGATTTCACCGCCGAGGACAAGGTGGAGGCGTTCGGCGACGTGAAGGTAGTGGTCGATCCCGCATCGGCGCAATTGTTGGCTGGTGCGAGTCTCGATTACACCGACGGGTTGAATGAATCGGGTTTCAAGATCACCAACCCCAACGCAAATCGCACCTGCGGTTGCGGCCAGAGTTTCAGCTGACCGGTTACGGCCAGAGTTTCAGCTGATCAGCGACCGAATTTCGGCGGCGTCAAAAACGGCGTCGAGTCGTTCCACGACGATGCCGTTCGTGTCGGTGATGAACAAGGCCGGTTCGTAGTTCATCGACATCGCGGCAACCGCCTCCGCGGTTCTCGTCGCATCGGGGTCGGCGTACACCTCCGCATGAAGAAACGTGGTGGAGTCGCCGACGATTTCGCGCGTTGAAACTATTGCCTCAAGCGCTGGTGCACAGGTTCCCGTTGCGCAGTGCGCAGGGGTGCCGACCAAGAACGCGATCGGTTTGCCGATCGTGAGCGCTTCACGCAACGTGATGTGATGCATCGGACACGGCTCGGGTTGTCGAGTACACAGGGGCGAGACGCCACGAGCATCGTCGAACGTCGGTGAGTCGAACGACGGAAGTGAATCTCCGATGCCCGGCACCGGTACTTCGCCTCGTGCAAAAACCTGGAATGCTGCGCCATCGTCGGGGCCCCCGTCGAGAACCAGTCGATACAGGCCTGGCTCGGTGATCGTCGCGCGAAACGGCCAGTAGGGAGTGGCCAGCCCCGCATCATGCTTCGGGGCGACGATGTCCTCCAGAATCACCGTGTCCCGGTCGCCATCGATGCGAAGTATCCGAGCCGAGAGCTGGTCGGGAGTGGCGCTGTCACCGTCGACGGTGAGTAGACCTCCGTTGCTGGCGAGTGAGATGGGGACTCGAACCCTTCCCGCAACCAGATTCTGGGGAAATCGTTGAACGATCTGCACATCGTCGGGAAGTCCGCTCCCGCTGCCTGCACTGCCACACGCTGCGAGGAGTGATCCGAGCGAGATTGCGGCGGTGCCACCCATCACAACCTCACCCGAGGTGCGCAAAAATGCCCGCCGCGTCGTCGAACTCACGCGACAAGGGTAGTGATGTGCGGTCCGTCTAACCTTGGGTGCATGGCAGCACCAATTGGTCCGTACACACCGGTCGTTCGCGCCGGAGACTGGGTGATCGTTTCCGGTCAACTCGGCTTGCGCGATGGAAACATCGTGGAGGGCGGAGTGAAGGCACAAACCACCCAAGCGATCGCCAACCTGAAGATGCAGTTGGAGAGTGTCGGGGCATCGTTGCGTGACGTGTCGAAAACCCTGTGCTTTCTCACCGACATGGATACGTTCCCTACGTTCAACGAGGCCTACGTGGCGGGGTTCGGCGCCCACCGCCCCGCGCGCAGCACCATCGGCGTTGCATCCCTGCCTGCGCAGGGCGCGGTGGAGATCGAGGCGTGGGCGTACGTTCCCGTTCGCCCATCGCGTCAGTCGGCCAAACCTGCTCGGTCGGCCAAGTCGACGAAGCGGGTCGCGCCGGCGAAACGGAAGCGATAGCACCGTGATTGGTGCAGTCATCCTCGTCGTGGTTCTCCTGGTATTTCCGGTCGTGGTCGGATTGGGTACCGCGATGATCGCCGCCGTCCTCGGTGAGTCGCTCCACCGAGATGCTCGTGTGCGCAACGAAACGAGCGAACTGCTCGAGCTCAACACCTGAGCACTGCGCCGCCAGCGTCTGCCGATCTCGTCGTTCATTCGGCGAGGTTGCTCGCCACGATGGATGATGAGCGACGCGAACTAACCGATGGCTGGGTGGCCCTCACCAACGGTGTGGTGAGTGCCGTCGGAAGTGGACTGCCACCAGCGGCACGTGAACGAATCGACGCTTCAGGTTGCTTGGTGACGCCGGGACTCATCAACGTACACCACCACTTGTACCAGAACCTCACACGTGCCTACGGTCCGATGACCAACTCGGCATTGTTCGGTTGGCTGCGAACGCTCTACCCCATGTGGAGTCTGCTCGACGAGGAGTCGGCACACGTTTCGGCGTGGGTGGGATTGGCGGAACTTGCCTTGGCTGGTTGCACGACGTCATCGGATCACTTGTATCTGCACCCACGGGGTGGCGGTGACCTGTTGTCTGCGGAGATCGACGCGGCACGGGACATCGGTATGCGATTCCATCCCACCTACGGATCGATGTCGCTCTCCGAGAAGGATGGCGGACTTCCTCCGGACGACGTGGTGCAGGACCACGACGAGATCCTGGCGGCAAGCGAGCGGGCGGTGAAGCAACACCACGATCGATCACGCGGAGCGATGGTTCGTGTCGCGCTGGCTCCCTGTTCTCCGTTCAGCGTTACGAAACAGCTCATGATCGACTCGGCGAACCTGGCGGATCGACTCGACGTGCGACTGCACACGCACTTTGCGGAGAACGACGAGGACGATGCGTACTCACTCGCGACGTTCGGTTGCCGCCCCACCCAGTACCTCGACGATGTCGGTTGGCTCCACGATCGAGTCTGGTTGGCGCACTGCGTGAAGCCCGACGATGACGAGGTTCGCCGTCTCGGTGACGCCCGAGTTGGTGTTGCCCACTGCCCGAGCAGCAACCTGATCCTCGCGTCGGGCATCGCACCGGTGGTGAAGTTGCGAACTGCAGGTGTTCACGTTGGCCTCGGAGTCGATGGCTCGTCGTCGGCGGATGCTGCTTCGCTGTGGCTCGAGGCCCGTCAAGCGATGCTGCTTGCCAAACTCGTGAGTGGTGCCGACGCTGGCACGGCACGCATGGCGTTGGAGATGGCCACACGAGGTGGCGCCGGTTGCCTCGGTCGTCTGGGTGAGATCGGTGAGTTGAGCGTCGGAAGCATGGGTGACGTGGTGGTGTGGTCGTTGGATGGTCCGCAATTCGCCGGCGTCGTGGACGACCCGATCGAGGGCTGGCTACGGTGTGGGCCCGCTGCGGCTCGGCACACCATCGTGAATGGTCGCGTCGTGGTCCGGGACCATCGGTTGGTAAGCAGCAGGATCGACGCGATGCTCGGCGATCATGCACGACTTGCCAGGCGAATGCAATCAGCCGTGCAATGACGGTTGAACGATGATCGCCGACCTTCTCACTGCGTTCGGGGTCGTCTTTCTGGCCGAGTTACCGGACAAGACCATGTTCGCAACGCTGTTGCTGTCCACTCGATTCACGCACAAATCTGCCGTGTGGTGCGGGGTGACGACCGCATACACCTTTCACGTCGTGGTCGCCACACTTCTCGGTGGTCTGCTTGCGCGCTTTCCGGAGGATCCCGTTCGATACGGCGTAGGAGTGTTGTTTGTGGCGGTAGGTACGTACCTCGCATGGGAGTCGTGGCGAAAGGATGATTCGCATCACGACGCCGTGCCCGAACCGCCTCGCTCGTGGGGTTCGGTCTATGCAGTTTCCGTCGCAACGGTGGGACTGGCGGAATTTGCCGACATCACGCAGTTGGCAACCGCAAGTTTGTCCGCCACCAGCGACAGACCCTGGGCGGTAGCCGTCGGTGCGGCAAGCGCACTCGCGCTGGTCTCGGGTCTGGCAGTGCTCGTGGGATCGGCGTTGACCCGACGACTCAACCTGAAACTCATTCAGCGAGTCGCCGGGGTGTTCTTCGTGTTGATCGGCGTCGCCACGCTTATCTGACGTTCACCCCGACCACTTCGAAGCACCGAATCGGTAGCCCACGCTCCGCACGGTTTCGATGAGGTGTGCGTGCTCTTCGCCCAATTTGGCGCGCAAACGTCGAACGTGAACGTCCACGGTTCGCGCACCGCCGAAGTACTCATAGCCCCACACTTCGGAGAGCAGAACCTCGCGGGAAAAGGCTCGGCCGGGATTCTGCACGAAGTACTTGAGCAACTCGTACTCCATGTACGTGAGATCCAGCGGCCTTCCGCCGAAGGTGGCTTGGTACGTTTCAAGGTTGAGCCGTAGTCCCGCATGCTCCACCACCGACGATGACGGTGCCGTGAGTTCGTTGTAGAACATGTGGCGGAGCCGCGCTTCTAGCTCGCGCGGATGAAACGGAGTCAGAAGGAAGTCATCGAAGAGATTCTCCCGTATCTCCAGGTCGCCGATCTGGGCCCCGGTGATCATCACGAGGATGCGGCGAACGGGTTGATCGAGCCTGCGAAGTGCACGACACATCGCCCAGCCGCCGTCGGGGTCGTCGTCGCAAGACACGATGGCACCCATCCAGCCGTCACTCGGCTGCAGGCGATTCATCACCTCCGGCGTTGCAACACCCTTCCAGGAGTATCCCGAGAGGTCGAGTGTGCGAGCCAGCTCCACGCTCGGGGTGTCGGGGTATACGGCGAGCATCCCGGCGGAGGTCATAGGGATCGCAGGTAGGTGTCGATTTCGAATTGTGATACGTGCGTTTTGTACCTGCGCCATTCGGCGCGCTTGTTGCGCAGGAACCACTCGAAGATGTGTTCACCGAGGGCTTCGGCCACCAGCGATGAGGACTCCATCATCTTCAGCGCATCGTTGAGCGACTGCGGAAGTTGTTCGATGCCCAGTTTGGTGAGAGCGGCGTCGCCCATCTCGAACAGATTGGCGTCGGATTCCATCGGCAGCTCGTAGCCCTGCTCGACTCCGCGCAGACCTGCCGCGAGAATGACCGAGAAGGCAAGGTACGGGTTGCACGCCGGGTCGGGCGAGCGAAGTTCGATTCGCGTGGCAAGTTCGTTGCCACGCTTGGGCACGGGTACTCGAATGAGACCGCTTCGATTGTTGCGCGCCCACGAAACGTGTACCGGCGCTTCGAAACCCGGTACGAGTCGCTTGTAGCTGTTGACCGTCTGATTGGTGACGGCTGCGATTTCCCCGGCGTGCCGCAACAGCCCCGCCATGAACGACTTTGCCGTGTCGCTCAAATTGTACGGATCGTCCTCGGAATGGAATGCGTTGACGTCGTCCTTGAACAACGACAAATGCAGGTGCATTCCTGAGCCTTGCACGGACTCCAACGGTTTCGGCATGAAGGTGGCGTGCACGTTGCGCATCGCAGCGATTTCCTTCACCACGAAGCGAAAGGTCATCACGCTGTCGGCCATGGTGAGTGCATCGGTGTGTCGCAGGTCGATTTCGTGCTGACTCGGAGAGTCCTCATGGAAGCTGTATTCCACGGGAATGCTCATGGTCTCGAGTGTGCGGATGGTTTCCTTGCGCAGTGCGCTCGTGATGTCGGTGGTGGTGAGGTCGAAGAATCCGCCATGATCGAGCGGCACCGGACGACCATCGCTGGCGCCAGGTGCGAAGTAGAAGTATTCGATGTCCGGCGCGACGTAGAACACGAAGCCTTGGCGACGTGCCGCATCGAGGTTGCGTCGTAGTACTTGACGCGGGTCGCCGTCGAACGGGGTTCCGTCGAGTTGTGCGATGTCGCAGAACACCCTGGCTTCGGCGGACTTGGAATCCACCCAGGGCAGTACTTCGAAGGTATTGGGATCGGGGAGTGCGAGGACGTCGGCTTCCTGAACGCGACCGTAGCCGTCGATGGACGAGCCGTCGAAGCTCATACCGTCGTTGAGGGCATTCTCCATCTCCGCCGGGCTGATGGCGAAACTCTTGAGATTGCCGAGCACGTCGGTAAACCACAATCGCACCAGACGGATTCCCCGCTCTTCCACCGTGCGAAGCACGTAGTCGCGCTGGGCGTCACGCATGTCGGGCATCCCTTCAGTCAACCGTCGCACAGGCGACGTTCACCCGACGGGGCGCATGCCGCCGAGCGTGCGGCAACATGCGCCCCGGTGGGTTATTTGCGACCCTTCTTCTTCGCCTTCGGCTTGCTCTTGGTGGACGGCACCTTTTCCTGTGCGCACACCGTTTCCAACAGCAATCGCGTTACGACGTAGGGATCCATGTTCGCATTCGGTCGGCGATCCTCGGCGTAGCCCTTGCGATCCTTGGCAACCTGCCATGGAATTCGGATCGATGCGCCGCGATTGGAGACGCCGTAACTGAACTGGTTCCAGGGGGCGGTTTCGTGCTTGCCCGTGAGACGGCTCTGGATGTCGTGACCGTAATTGTTCACGTGTTCCATGACGCGACCACCGATCGCCTTGCAGGCGGCTTCGATGGCCTCGTACGACGAGCGCATCGCCTTGGTGGAGAAGTTGGTGTGCGCACCCGCTCCGTTCCAGTCGCCCTTCTGGGGCTTGGCATCGAACGACACCACGATGTCGAAGTCTTCGGCGATGCGATGCAGCAGCCAACGGGCTACGTACAACTGGTCGCTCACGGCGAGGGCATCGAGGGGTCCAACTTGGAACTCCCACTGACCGGGCATCACTTCGGCGTTGGTACCCGAGATCATGAGTCCGGCATCGAGACATGCCTGAGTGTGAATCTCGATGACATCGCGACCCATGACGCGACCCGCGCCGACGCCGCAGTAGTACGGACCCTGTGGTCCGGGCTCTCCGTCAACCTCGGGAAACCCGTAGGGCCGACCGTTGAGCCGCATGAACGTGTACTCCTGCTCGATGCCGTAGATCATTCCGTTCGCCTTGTAGGTAGCAGCAGCTGCTGCACAGGCCGCACGCGTGTTTGTGGGATGCGGTTCACCCGTGCTGGCGAGATACACCTCGCACATCACCAGAATGTTCCGACCCCCACGCAGGGGATCCTTGCACCAGAACACCGGCTTCAACATGCAGTCGGACGACTCGCCCGTTGCCTGCTCCGTTGAGGAACCATCGAAGCCCCAGATTGGTGGTGTCTTCACCGAGTTGTCGATGATCTTGGTTTTTGAGCGAAGCATCGGCGTTGGTTTGGCACCGTCGATCCAGATGTATTCGGCCTGATATGGCATGGATTGTTTCCTTTCGTGGAACGTGACGTCTCAGTTTCGTACATCTGCGTGACGGGGGCATCATCCGTTTGTTAACGCGGTGTGAAAATTCCGCCGGAAGTGCGCTCAGTAGCCTGATTTCGTGGCAAAAACTGCTGCTTCACCCGTGTTGCGGGTGGGTCTTGCCCAGATCAATCCCCGAGTTGGCGACCTTGCCTACAACGTCGGCAAGGTGGAGGAGTTCTTGGCACGAGCCGAACACGCGGGATGCGACCTCGTGGCGTTTCCGGAACTGACACTCTCGGGATACCCACCGGAGGACTTGGTACTGAAGGCCGGGTTCGTTGCCGACAATCGTGCGGCGCTGGAGAAGGTTGCTGCGCGAAGCGGTGGTTGCGCCGTGATCGTCGGGTTCGTGGACGTGGCGAACGACGAGCCGATCGAACGATCGAGCGCCAAACCACCGAGGTTGTTCAACGCCGCAGCCGTCTGTGCGAACGGATCGGTCGTCGGTGTGTATCACAAGCAGTTATTGCCGAACTATTCGGTCTTCGACGAGGCACGATACTTCGCGGCTGGTCACGACGATGTCACGTTGTACGACATCGCCGGCGTCGCTGTGTCGCTCAGCATTTGTGAGGACGTCTGGATCGCCGACGGGCCCGTGTCGAGGCAACGTGCCGCGGGCAGCCAGTTGTGTGTGAACATCAACGGCTCTCCATTCGACCGTGCCAAGAGTGGTGTACGTGAACGAACGATCATCAAGCGGGTAGAGGAAACTGGTCTTCCCATCGCCTATGTGAACCAGGTATGCGGGCAGGACGAACTCGTTTTTGACGGTGGGTCGTTGTTGGTGGATGCAACGGGCACGGTGGTTGCTCGAGCCGACCACTTCGCCGAGGAGTTGGTGGTGGTGGATGTCGCCGTTCCCGAACCAAGGGTGAGCCGTTCGAAACCCGTCGCTCAGTCGAAGTTCGTCACTCGTGCCGGCGCACGAACCGACGTGGTGTCCACCCGTCTCGCACCAGTCGCCGACGAGCACGATGGAATCCTCTCGGCACTCGCCCTTGGCACGCGGGATTACGTGCACAAGAACGGTTTCACCGACGTGGTACTCGGTTTGTCGGGCGGAATCGACTCCGCACTCGTGGCCGCGATTGCCGTCGACGCCCTCGGCGCCGAGCACGTGCACGGGGTATCGATGCCCTCGCGGTATTCGAGTGAAGGGTCGCAAACCGACGCAGCCGTACTTGCAGGCAACCTTGGAATCGACTTGTTGCGCATTCCCATCGAGCCGGCCTTTGCTGCGTATCTGGAGATGACGGCCGAGACGTTTGGTGGTCGTGAGGCCGACCTCACCGAGGAGAACTTACAGAGCCGCGTGCGCGGCACCACACTCATGGCACTCTCCAACAAGTTCGGTTGGATGGTATTGACGACGGGCAACAAGAGCGAACTTGCGGTGGGATACTTCACCCTGTACGGCGATTCGGTCGGCGGATTCGCCGTCATCAAGGACATCTTCAAGACCGATGTGTACGCACTGAGCAGGCGAGTGAACGATCGCGCTGGTCGAGAGATCGTTCCCGAATCGACGCTCACCAAGCCACCGTCCGCCGAGTTGCGCCCCGACCAGCGCGACGATCAGAGCCTGCCGCCGTACGACGTTCTCGATGCCGTGCTGAAGTTGTACGTGGAAGACGACCGAACCGCGGCGGAGATCATCGCGCATGGCTTCGATGAGTCGTTGGTTCGACGCATCGTGCGATTGGTGGACAACAACGAGTACAAGCGTCGCCAACTCCCGCCGGGAGTTCGAGTGACGAGCAAGGCCTTCGGCAAGGACCGCCGACTTCCGATTACGAACGCCTACCGCGGTTGAACAGCAGGATCGTTGCGGCACTGAGCATCGCACATGCGATGCTCGCGAGTGCTGCGCCACTGATTCCCGACCACTCGTAGAGTGCCGTTGCTAGGAAGGTCAGCACGCCTCGACCGAAGGTTCCTGCACCGATGACGAGGCCGAATCCCTTCCCCGGTGCGGACGCAACGAGATTGGTGGCGATGGGCAACATGCTCACCACTCCGTATTCGAAACCGATGATGAAGACGGCAAGGGCAATCAAGCCCAACGGCAGGATCGAGTCGAAGCCCGCCAGCACGAGCGCACTCGGCACCATGAGTCCTGCACCAAGTGCGACGCTGCGTTCCTTCCCGATGCGATCCGTCAACCGCGCGCTCGACACCGACGAGAGCAATTCGCCGGCACCGAGGGCGAATCCGACGGCGGCAATTCCGTTGGCGCCGAAATCGAAGTCGTCGGTGAGCCAAGCACCGAACGTGACGAACAAACACTGGCTACCGCCCATGAGACCGAACATCGACAGTGGCACCAGCCAGTCGCGCGCGCCCATGCGACCCACTGCCCGCGGGGCGTGTTCGGTGCTCACCGGCACCTCGCCTGCGGCTCGAATTCGACGGTCGAGCCACACCGCACAAACGGCGATCGACATTCCGCCGACGAGGGCGGCGATACGCCACGACGTCGCTGCGGTGATGACACCGAGCAGCGAGACCCCCAACAACAAACTGAGTGCCCAGGAGGTCTCGGTAAATCCCACCACTCGACCGCGACGTTCGTAGGGCACTCTGTCGCTGATCCACGCGGCCATGCCAAGGTCGAAGCACGACTTGAGCAGATTCAACAACGTGAGACCGACGCACAGCACCACCAGGTTCGGGGCGCCAGCCATCATCATGGTGCCGACGAACGAGCCGAGCAATCCCACGGCGAGAGAGGTGCGCCGAGACACGCGATCGACGAACGTGCCGAGTAGCGGCGCGAGAAACCCGGCGAGTTCGGAAATGCTGATCACCAATCCGACGCGAGTGATGGAGACGTCGAATCCCTGTGCTTGGCCCGCAATGATCGCGATGAATGGCGGCGCAAACCGGTAGCACGTGTTCGCCGCGATACGAGTGACCGTGAGAGGTACGAGGTTGTCCCGCACCGCGGTGTCGTACGACGAATCCAGTAGCCGTCGCACGAGGATCGACCTTAGACGGCGTCGTTGGTGGTGATGTGCGTCGGCGTAACGAGTGCGATGAACTCGCCGGCGACCAGGTTGCCATCCCGGTCCACGGCGAAGTGGCAGCCCTCCAGGTTGTGGAGTCGTCGATCGTGCACCTGCATCATGCGCCGCACCGTTCGAATGACGCCACTGTGACTCACCACCAGCACGCGCGACGAGGAGCCGGTGATGTGGCGTGAAGATGTGAGGACGTCGCGCAGCGCCTGCTCCGCCCGCGCAAACACCACCTCCGGGGCCTCGAACTCCGGGGGAGTGCGACGGTTGCGCAGGTAGTCGGGCCACCCGGCTTCGATCTCGGGTTCGCGGAGGCCCTGCCACGGACCAACGTCGGTCTCGACGAGACGGTCGTCGACTCGTACCTCGCCAACACCGAGCCGTGCGGCGATGATCTCGGCGGTTTCACGTGCCCGCGAGAGGGAACTCGATGCCACCCCGTTGATCACGATGCCGTCCGTGAGTAGTCGTTCGGCGGCTGCCCGTGCTTGTGCTCGGCCGATCGGTGTGAGTCGGGTATCGGCGCGTCCCTGCCATTTACCCAGGACGTTCCACTCCGACTCGCCGTGACGGACGACGATCGCCGAGTTCGAAGTGGTCCGTTCGGTCATGAGATGCAAGGAGGCAGAGTAGTGGCTTCTGTACGCTGACCTCGTGGCGCGCTTGCTTCTCTTCGCATCGGCTCGTGAGGCGGCAGGTCGTTCACGCGAAATCGTTGCCGGCACCACCGTGGCGGAGGTATTGAACACGGCCACGCAGCAATTCGGAACCTCGTTCGAAGCCGTGTTGGGATCCTGCACGGTGTGGCTTAACGGAGAGGAATGTAGCCCCGACGCCCAGGTGAGCGACACCGACGAAGTAGCGGTCCTGCCGCCGGTATCCGGTGGCGCCGACCTTTCGGCACTCACGCTCGAGCAAGTGCGGGCGCAGCGACAGGAGTTGCAGGAGGAGGAGGACGCGGTTTCGTTCGCCCGTCGAATGGCACAAGGGCGCCTGGACATCGCTCGCAATGAGCAGCGTCGTCGCAGTGATGGCGATCTGACGAATGCCGACATCACCGATGGCATCACCCGGGTGTTCGCCGAAGAGCGCGGGTCGGGCTCCAACCGCCCGCCACGGGACACTGCCGTGATGGTGGATCATCCACTGGTGGCGGAACTCGAGACGTTGTGCGTTGAGAATGGCTTTGGAAGTTTGCGACAACTTGACGACGACGAACTGGAGGGTTGCTGTCAGCGACTCTCGGAGTTCGAGTCGCGGGTGTCGTCCCGGAGGAAATCGTTGTTCGGTCAGATCGACGAGTTGTCGAACGAACTGGTCCGTCGTTACCGGGCGGAGGCCACGAACATCGACTCGCTGTTCGACGAAAAGCGTTGACAATCCTGCACCGTGTTCTGAGAGTGAGTGGACATGCCTGGTAGAAAACGTCCGGATCTCGGTTCGTTCATTCGACAGCAGCGAGAGATTGCACAGCAGTCGATCCGCGACTTGGCCAAGCGCGCCGGAGTCTCGAATCCGTACCTGTCGCAGATCGAGCGAGGTCTGCGTAAACCGTCGGCCGACATCTTGCAGCAGATTGCACGCGCGCTGGAGATCTCCGCCGAGACGCTCTATGAGCGCGCTGGAATGCTCGATACGAAGGAGTCCCAGGGCAATGCGGTCGTGGATGCCATCGCCACCGACCCACGTTTGTCCGACGACCAAAAGCAGGCAATGTTGGCGATCTACCGCAGTTTCGTGGCGGACGACACGACCGATTGAGGCCCGACCTCGTCGGTGGCCGCCGCTTCCAGATAGGTTCAGAATCCATGGCTGCTTCCCCTGTGCAGCGTGTCGCTGTGCTGTCCCTGCACACCTCGCCACTCGCCCAACCCGGCGTGGGCGATGGCGGCGGCATGAACGTGTACGTTCGTGAACTCACCTCCTCGTTGGCACGACTCGGCGTGGAATGCACCACGTATACGCGCGCCTGGAAGCGCGGGTTGCCCGACGTGGTGGAGATCGAACCGAATCACCGACTGGTGCACGTGCGTGCCGGAGACGTGGATCTTCCCAAGGAGCAGCTGGTGGAAATCGTCCCGGAGTTCACCGACACGGTGAGCCACCACCTACGTACACATTCGCCCGCCGATGTGATCCACGCCAATTATTGGTTGTCCGGGTTGTCGGGCCATCAACTGAAGCACGACCTGAACTTGCCGCTCATCACCACCTTCCACACGTTGGCCCGGGTGAAGGCGTTGCACGGCGATGCCGAGTCGGTTGAACGCGAGAAGATCGAGTCGTCGATCATCGGATGCAGTGATGCAATCTTCGTATCGTGCGAGGAGGAACGTCGGCAGTTTCGCGAACTGTACGGCGCATCACCGGGCACGGTCGAGGTAATCACGCCAGGAGTCGACCGCGCGTACTTCTCGCCGGGAAGTCGAGTGGGTGCCCGAAGCGCGTTGGGCCTCGGTAAACAGCCGGTGTTGTTGTTCGTCGGACGAATCCAGCCGTTGAAGGGACTCGATGTCGCCATCGAAACCCTCGCCACGCTCGAACGCCGAGATGCCGTGCTCCTCGTAGTGGGCGGGGCGAGTGGCAGGGAAGGTAATCGGGAGTACGCGCGGATGGTCGCACTCTCCGAACGGCTTGGAGTTGCCGATCGAGTGCACTTCATCGATCCACAGCCGCACCACCTGCTCTCCACCTTCTACCGCGCGGCCGACGTGGTGTTGGTTCCCTCGCGAAGCGAGAGTTTTGGACTGGTTGCGCTCGAGGCATCGGCGTGCGGCACGCCGGTGGTTGCCACCGCAGTGGGTGGGTTGATGTCGCTGATCGCCGATGGCGTCAACGGCTATCTCGTGCCGCAGCGTGATGCCTCATTGTTCGCAGCCCGAGTCACACAGGTGTTGGACGATCCCCACCTGGCGGCCCGACTGAGCGACGAGGCGGTGATTCGCAGTCAGCGGTATTCATGGCAGCACGCTGCGATGCGTATGCGCCGAACGGTGGCGGAGTTTGCCGCTCGCGATCTCGTGCTCTGCAGTTGAGCGTGGTGCGGAGTCGGACGCCGTGAGCAATCTGTTTGACGAGGGTGAGCGCGCGAGTTTCGAGCGCCGCATCGACGAATGGCTTGCAACGGTGCACCGATCCCACCCCAACACCGTCTCTGCCGGTCGTGCGCCGAACGAATCGGACCGTTGGATGGTTCGTCTACGAGGTGACGTAAAGGAATTCACCACCATCTGGCTACGGCTCGGTCAACGAACACTGCACTACGAGACGTACGTGATGCCGTTTCCCGAGGAGAACTCGGCGGAGGTCTTCGAGGTTCTCCTACGACGAAACGAAAGGCTGGTGGGCGCCCACTATGCACTCGGTGCAGAAAATGCGGTGTTCCTCACCGGGCAGTTGGTGCTCGCTGCATTGACGGAGTCGGAGTTGGATCGCATCATCGGCACGTTGTATGCCACCGTCGAGGCACAATTCGACGAACTCGTCCGCCGCGCATTTGCGAGTCGATTTTCGTCGGCTCAGTAGCCTTCGCAACGTGGGAGCAGTGCCGGTGTTGGTGATCATCGGCGGTGGAAATATGGGTGCGGCCCTCGTGGAAGGGGCACTCCATGCCGGGAGGAGTCCCGGCGAGATCACCGTCGTGGAAGCAAGGGAGGACCGTCGTCGGGAACTGATGCACATGTTTCCCGGCGTCGAAGTAACCGGGGCGATTCCCGCGTGTGGCGACGTCATCGTCGCGGTGAAACCTTCACAGGTTGCGGAAGTCTGCACGGCTGCGGTGGCGCGCGGAGCATCGCGCATCATGTCGATTGCCGCAGGTGTGCGACTCGCAGCCCTGCAGCAGGCGAGCGGGGAGGCCGTACGTGTGGTGCGCGCAATGCCCAACACCCCGGCCCTCGTGGGAATGTCGGCAACCGCCGTCTGTGTCTCGGCCAACTGTGACGCCGCCGATCGGTCGTGGGCACGACAACTGATGGAAGGCATGGGAATCGTGGTGGAGTTGGACGAGTCGCTGCTCGATGCGTTCACCGGACTGATCGGTTCTGGTCCCGCATACGTTTTTTACCTGGCGGAATCGCTGTACCACGCGGCTCGCGCGGAAGGTTTCGACTCCGTCACCAGCGCCACACTGGTATCGCAGTTGATTGCCGGATCGGCCGCGCTCCTGCAACGCGAACCCGATGGCGCCGAGCGACTCCGCCTGCGTGTAACGTCGCCGAACGGTACCACTGCGGCAGGGGTCGCCCAATTGGAGATGCACGGCGTTCGAGACGCGATCATTAAGGCAGTTCGTGCAGCAACCGCTCGCAGCAAGGAACTCGGTGACGCGTAGCGTCGCATCGGCAGGATAGCAACCTCTCCGCGTGCGGTGTGAGCACGATTTCGACTCGAACGTCATCGATTCGACTCGCAAAATTTCGTCGAGTTGGGTGTTGCAAAATCTCCAACACTGCGTAACGTAGGACTTCATCAGATCACCGGACGGCTTGCCGTTCCGGGAGTCGCGCCCGAAAGGGTTGCGCCGTATGGGTCGGTGCCGTCGGGGGGTTGGCACCGACCCTTACGTTTTTCCGCAATAGCGTGACCGTTCGGCGATCATCTCATGACGAATCAGCGATACGACACCATCTCGTTCCTTTCCGACTACGGAGTACGCGACGAGTTCGTCGGCATCGTGAAGTGCGTCATTGCCGACCTTGCACCCCATGCGAAGGTGATCGACCTCACGCACGACATTCCACCGTTCGACGTCCGCGCAGGCTCTCTGGCACTTGCCCGTTGCATCTCCTACGTGCCGACGGGCATCGTGCTGGCCGTGGTCGACCCCGGCGTGGGAACGACGCGTCGTGCGGTTGCGGTTTCCGTGGGGGGCGGGCGCGGGGTGTTGATCGGCCCAGACAACGGCTTGCTCTCGATGGGTACGGCATTGGCCGGAGGTGCCGAGTCGGCCGTGGTGCTCAACAATCCCGAGTACCAACTCGCCACACCCGGCACGACGTTTGCCGGGCGGGACATCTTCGCACCAGCAGCAGCGCATCTCTGCAACGGCGTGCCGCTTGCCGCACTCGGTGATGCAATCGATCCGAACGTGCTGCTGCCTGGTGTGGTTCCTCTCTCACGTGTGGAAGGTGAGGAGACGATTGCAGAAATCACGTGGGTGGATCGCTACGGAAATTGTCAACTCAACGTCGGCCCGGATGACGTTTCCTCGTACGGCAGCACGTTGAGCATCACCTTCACCACCGCGACCGGCGAGCGTTCGTCCCGATCGGCGGTGGTGGCACCGAACTTCTCTGCAATCGGTGGCGGTATCGGACTGGTCATCGATTCCTTCGGGATGTTGGCAATCTCCGTCGATCGTGGATCGGCGGCGGATGCGCTGTCGCTCGGAGTTGGTGATGCCGTGACGCTGTCGGCACTCGACGACGTTGGTGGCGTTACCACGAACGTTCGATTGCGCCGCAGCCAGTCGACGCCGGAGTGACGCTCGGTAAGGTGGTCGTCGTGCGTCCCGCTACCACGCTGGCACTGGGGTTGCTTCTCGCGGCCATCTTTGCGGCAGGTCTCGTTTCCATCTTGATGAGCTAGCGCCACGCAACTACGCCCATGAACCTCGCAACCTTGCTCGACGGCCATTCACCTTCGGCGACAGCGCTCATCAGCCGCGGCAACGCCACTACCTACGGCGAGCTTCGGGACCACATCGGGGCGGTGCGCGGTGCGCTCGATGCACTCGGCGTGGGCCGCGGTGACCGAGTGGCACTGTTGTGCGGCAACACGGTGGAATTCGTGATCACGTACTTTGCGTGCCTGGGTCGCGGAATCGTATGCGTGCCGTTGAATCCCACGGCACCTGCACCGGAGTTGCAACGTGAGCTCGGTGCCGTCGGAGCGCGCGCGGTGGTGATTGCGCCGTCGGCAGTTGCGGGCTGGTCGCACGTCGACCGGTCCTCCTTGCCACATCTTGCCCATGTCATCACCACCTCGGGAGAGGTGCCGGGGGCCCTGCACTTTGCAGACCTCCTCACCAAGACGGCTGCGCCGGTCGTGGACGTACAGGCCGACGACCTGGCCATCATGCTGTTCACCAGCGGAACCGCCGGCTCACCGAAGGCGGCGATGCTGTCGCATGGCAACCTGCAGTCGAACCTGGAGCAACTTGCCAAGGTTCGGAAACTCGACGGAACCGACGTGGTGTACGGGGTGTTGCCGCTCTTTCACATCTTCGGGCTCAACGTGGTGCTCGCGTATTCGCTGATGCGGGGCTCGACGATAGTGCTGGTGGAGCGCTTCGACCCGATGACTGCGATCGACACCATCCGCGATCGCAAGGTCACGCTCATTCCCGGAGCCCCGCCACTCTGGATGGCGTTCGAACAAATGCCGAATCTTCCCAAGGATGCATTCGTCAACGTGCGCACCGCGTTGACCGGCGCGGCAAAGATGCCCGAGCACACCACGCGCGCCCTCTACGAGCGCTTCGGCCTCCTGGTGACGGAGGGGTACGGCCTCACCGAGTGTTCCCCCGTGGTTACCACCACCACCGATGTGGACAAGGAAACGGCACTCACCAAGATCGGGTCGATCGGCCGTGTGCTCCCGGGGGTGGAAGTGCGTCTCGTGGACGAGAACGGCGAGAACACCCTGCGTGGTGATGCCGGTGAGATTTGGGTGCGCGGTCCGAACGTGTTTCGTGGCTACTTCGAGGATCCCCAGGCGACCGCGCGTGCGCTCACGCCGGAGGGATGGCTACGCACGGGCGATGTTGCGGTGATCGACGATGACGGATTCCTGTATCTCGTGGACCGCGCGAAGGACCTCATCATCGTTTCCGGCTTCAACGTGTATCCCGCCGAGGTGGAGGAGGCAATTCTCGAACATCCCGGCGTGGCTCAGACCGCGGTCGTCGGGGTGGATCATCCGCATACCGGTGAAACGGTGCGTGCGTACGTGGTGTTGCGCGGGGGATCGCACTTGGACGAGGACGCGCTCATCGATCACTGTCGAGCACGACTGGCCCGCTACAAGTG
This sequence comes from Actinomycetota bacterium, assembly GCA_017856115.1. GTDB lineage: Bacteria > Actinomycetota > Acidimicrobiia > Acidimicrobiales > Ilumatobacteraceae > F1-60-MAGs027. The sequence continues at coordinate 51,118 of JAFMFM010000009.1, forward strand.
TCCGACGAAGGTGTTGTTCGTTCCGCAGTTACCCGTTGGCTCGACGGGCAAGGTGTTGCGACGAGAACTTCGTTGATGCCGCTCTAAGGTCCGAGCCACCGCCTGCGCTCGGCGCGAGGAAACCGAGGAAAAGTATCACGACACCGATCGACAAGGTGACCGTGAAGGCGCGTTCTTCACCGAGTCGGCCGGCGAGCGAACCGCTGCCGGACAGCACGACCGTGCCGATGGCGATGAGCACGTTGCTCGCCACCAATCGACGTGCCGAAACAGAATTGGTACGACGTGCGGTGCCAACCGCAGGGGTTCGTCCCGTCAGCAGGCGAACGATCGACCACAATGCACCGATGATGATCACCGCGGCGGGGATCCCCGAGCCGATGGCAGCCATCAAGCGAGGAAGCATTCCGAAGTGATCCCGTGCTCTCGGAAATTCATCGGCCACGAACGGAGCAGTGGTCGGCGCCACCGCCATAACTCCGATCGCAAAGGTGCTGAGTAGTGCCAGCGCAGCGCGTACTGGTCGTGCAATTCGATCACCGGCGAGTAGTGCGATGGAGCCGAGCGAGAGCCACGCCACGTTCAGGACCGCACCGGCGGTGAAGAACACTCGGAACGTGAGATTCGACCATCCGGCCGCCGTTGCCCACCACAAAGCGAACGACCCGAGAAAGAAGAGCGACATCGCCATCGCCCAGGCACCATGGTGCGACAGGCGACGTCGATGCCACCGATCTGCGGTCACCAGGGCAAAGATGAGAGCGACCAAACTTGCGAACGCAGCAAGCGACACGGTGAGACGGTCCACGATGAGTGCAGGCTAGGGAACGCGGGAATGTCACCGTTTGTGCTGCCCTGGATGGCTTTTGTTCGGCAGGGTGGCATTGGGCACGCACATCGACTTTGCTAGTGAAACTATGCGCAAGCACCGTACCCTTACATGCATGACTGCACCCGATACGACTCCGCTCAAGACTGCAGCCAACCAGGCCGTGCCTCAGCGACGTCGCCGGATTCCGAGTGCGGCAGTCAATCGACTGCCGGTGTATCTCCAGATTCTCACGGATTTGCAGTTGACGGAAACGTCCCAGGTGTCGAGTGACCAATTGGCAGCGCTCGCCAACGTGAACGCGGCGAAGGTTCGCAAGGATTTGTCGTATCTCGGTACGTACGGAACCCGAGGCGTGGGTTACGAAGTGGCGTTTCTCGTGTACCAAATCAAGCGTGAACTCGGATTGCTCTCGCAGTGGAAGACCATTGTGGTCGGCGCCGGCAATCTCGGATCGGCGATCACGGTCAATGGTGGATTCACGTCGCGCGGGTTTCCCGTCGTGGCCATCTTCGATGTCGACCCGCGCAAGGTGGGTACTCGGGTCGGTGACCTTCCCGTTCGCAATCTGGATGAGATGAAGGACTTCGTTCGCGCCAATGGAGTGCACATCGGAGTACTTGCGGTGCCATCGACGGCGGCGCAATCGGTGGCCGACGATCTCATCGCTGCAGGTATCGGTTCGCTCCTGAACTTCGCACCGGTGGTGCTGACCACACCGAAGGGTGTGACGGTTCGCAACGTCGACCTCGGCGTGGAGTTGCAGATTCTCGGCTACCACGAACAGAGTCGTGGTCAGGGCGCATCGCAGCAAACCCGCGTCACGGTGTAGT
>JAFMFM010000032.1 GCA_017856115.1 Actinomycetota bacterium
TCAGACGTTCGGGAACCCCGCCCAACAGGAACTGCGCTAGCGATCGAACGGCTGACGTAGGCGTGTTGTCGCACCCCACCTACGTGAGATTCGAATAGTCGCGCATTGCTGCGCCAAGCGCATGCGCGAGGTCGCTGGGAATGTAGGAGTCCTCTCCCACTTCGTGCGACAGGAGATCGGCGGCCCGACCGTGGAGCCATGTTCCCGCAACGGCTGCGTCGTGGGTATCCATGCCTCGTGCAATCAACGCGCCGATGATGCCGCTCAGCACGTCCCCGCTTCCGGCCTTGGCAAGCCCGGCATTGCCCGTGGGGTTCACGTGCACGTTGCGACCACGTTGCGAAACCAACGTCCCGGCGCCCTTCAACACCACGGTTGCGGCGGTCATCGCACATAGCTGCTCGACGGCGCCGAGTCGGTCGCCCTCCACGCGCTCGCGATGATTGCCCCAGCCCAACAGCCGAGCTGCTTCGCCGGCGTGTGGAGTCATGACGTGGCTCTCGGTGATGAGCGCGAGGAGCCGCGGCTCACGAGCCACTGCGTTGAGAGCGTCTGCATCCAACACCATGGGCACATGGATTCGTTCCAACAACTCCCCGATCCACGCTTCGACGCCCTCACCCAGACCAGGTCCGACGATCACTGCGTCGATCTCGCTGCACGCATCAACGAGCATGGCGAGGTCGGCTTTCGTCAGTTGTGCCTGCTCCCGATCGCTCGTGCAGCGCAGGATCGCGGTGGGTACGGCCGCGGTCAACTCGGGAGCAATCGCTCCAACGGTTGCTACATACACATAACCACAGCCGGTCCGCAGTGCAGCCTCCGCGCACAACGCCGCGGCACCGGCCATGCCTCGGGAGCCGGCGACCACCAACACCCGCCCCATGCGGGACTTGTCGGTATCACTCGAGCGAACGGGCAATTCCGGCCACATCATGGTGCTGACTCATCCGGAGTTGATTCGGCACGTGGCATCACTCCCGGTGTTGATCCAACCCGAATCATCGCAGCCGGTGTTGTCACGGCCGACGATACTGATGCAGTTCGGTGACGTCTATCGACGGCGGAAGTTTTCCGCCAAATTCACCAGCAGTCGAGTTCCGTGGGCGGTGGCCCCGCGCTGTAGCCAACCGGCATCGGCATCCGACCACATCGGACCTGCGATATCGAGGTGTGCCCATGGATGGCCGCCGGTGAACTCGTCCAAGAACAAGGCGGCGGTGATGGCCCCAGCTTCGCCTCCACCAACGTTCTTCATGTCGGCGATGTACGAATCCAGCATCCGGCGGTACGAACGCTCCAGCGGAAGTTCCCACACGTCTTCATCGACGGCCTTGCTGGCTTCCTTCACTTGGTTGATGAATCGTGCGTTGTTCCCCATGACGCCGGACATCTTGGGTCCGAGCGCCGCGGCACACGAACCGGTGAGCGTCGCGATGTCCACGATGGCGTCCGGCTCCTGCTCAGCAGCCAACGACAAACCGTCGGCAAGGATCAACCGGCCCTCGGCGTCCGTGTTGTGGATTTCCACCGTCTTCTTGTTGCGCATCGTGAGCACATCGCCCATCGCCATCGCGCTGCCCGAAGGCAAGTTGTCAGTGCACATGAGGTACGCAGTCACTTGGTTCTTGCAACCGAGCGCCTTCAATGTGCTCATCGCCGACAACACGGCAGCCGCACCGCTCATGTCGGCTTTCATCATTGCGTGGGACGGATTGCTCGGCTTCAGGCTGATGCCACCCGAGTCGTACATCACACCCTTGCCCACCATGATGAGGTGTGGCAGCGACGACTTCTTCCCTTTTCCGGCCGTTCCACCCTTGCCGGCTGATTTACCCTTGAGTGCCGACTTAGTCGGACGATACGACAGCTTCACCATGCGCGGTGGATTGACGCTTCCGCGGTTGACGCCGATGATTCCACCGCATCCCATGGCGAGCAACTTGTCCTTGTCGAACACCTCCACTTTCAGCCCGGACTCGGAGGCGACGAGTTGTGCGCGGTCGGCGAACATTCTGGCGGTGAGGTGAGCCGGCGGCATGTTGGCAAAGTCGCGAGCCATGCACACCGCCTCACCGATGACGGAACCGCGTCGCGATCCGTTGGCGGCAGCGCCGAGTGCCTTCGCCTCCACCACCAACACCGCCGACTTCAATTTCGAGGCGAATGATTTGTCCGACTTGAGCGCGGCATAGCGGTGCGTTGCGAGTATCAAACCTTCAGTGACGGCCTGGGCCACCTCGGCGCGATCGTCGCGACCGACCCCTGCCAATGTCGTCGAGAGTGATGCGTGCTTGCTCGCTGCGCGGGCCAGGGCCGCTGCCGCGTTGCGCAAATCGTGTGCGGTGGCAGAATTGCCTTCGCCGACGCCAACCGCGATGAGCGTTGCCTTCCCGCTCGATGGCACCACGAGGGTTTGGCCGACTTTGCCTTCGAATCCTGCGGCGGTCAACTGCGACCGCGAAACACCGAGTTCGGCCGGCACGGCCTTGTCGGAGGTAACCGGAATACCCACCGCCTCGGCAGTTGGAGTTTCGCGAGCAACGGTGACGACGAGTTGAGAATGTTTCATGCCGGCAAGGCTAGTTGGCAGCCTTCGCTACGGTTCGTCCGCGACACCGCCGCTCGTGGCTAGTCGGTGACGCTGCGAACCGGTAGCGACTCGCCTTCCTGCCAACGGGCCAGCGTCCACAGGAGATCACTCAGTCGGTTGAGATACGGCCCTGCCTGCGATGGTGGTGGCGCTGCAGAAAGTGCGTGACGTTCCGCGCGACGCGCCACGGTTCGGGCCACATCAAGTAGTGCTGCAATCTTGTTCTGGCCGGGCACCACGAACTCCGACGGTGGGGTGAACTTTTCGTCGAGCGAGTCGATCATGTTCTCCAGCTTCACCACCATGTCGGCGGTAACGCGCGACTTACCATCGGCGAGTTTGTGGCGGTTCTCGGGAAGCGTCGCCAGCTCGGCCATCAACACCCACAAATCGCGCATGATGTGCACGAGCGCATCGTTCAACTCGTTCTCGCGACCAAGTTCGGCACGCACCAGACCGAGCACCGCCTGCGCCTCGTCGACCGCACCGTAAGCGCGTGGCAAGGCCGAGTCCTTTTTCACACGACCGCCGTAGAACAGCCCGGTGGTGCCATCGTCACCGCCGCGGGTGTATACCTTCTCACGAGTCATGAAATAGTCACGCTACTTGTCTTAGCCTTGTCTCGACGATGCGAGCCACCAAAAGACCCGGCTATCTCGAGACCGTCAACGAACGTGTGGTGGTCTTCGATGGCGCGTTCGGCACCTACGTGCAGGACCAAAGCCTCACGGCCGACGACTTTGGCGGGCAACACCTCGAGGGGTGCAACGAGCTGCTCGCGATCACTCGTCCCGACCTCATCGCCAAGATGCACGAGGACTTCCTCACGGTCGGTGTCGACGCCCTGGAGACTGCAACGTTCGGGTCGTTCTCCACGGTGCTCGCCGAGTACGGAATCGCCGACCGTGCACATGAGATGACGCTCGCGGCCGCGCGGATTGCACGGGAAGTGGCCAACTCGTTCGAAAGCGACGGACGACCCCGGTACGTAGCCGGCAGCGTCGGGCCCGGCACCAAGTTGCCAAGCCTCGGACACATTTCGTTCGTGGATCTTCGCGACACCTACGAAGAACACGCGCGCGCGCTGATCGAGGGCGGAGTCGATCTTCTCCTCATTGAAACCTGCATGGATCTCCTGCAAATCAAATCCGCAATGCAGGGCGGCCGGCGCGCGATGAAGGCTCTGGGTCGCGAAGTTCCCATTCAGGTGCAGGTCACCATGGAAACCACCGGTCGCATGTTGGTGGGCACGGAGATTGGTGCCGCCCTCACCGCATTGTTGGCGATGAAGCCCGACGTCCTCGGTATCAACTGCGCCACCGGTCCGGCGGAAATGCAGGAGCACCTGCGTCATCTCTCGCAGCACTCCCCGATTCCCATCAGCGTGCTGCCGAATGCGGGCTTGCCGAGCGTGGTGGATGGACGAACGCATTACGACCTCACCCCGGCACAACTCGCCGAGTTCCATCGTCACCATGTGCAGGACTTGGGTATCCGAGTGGTGGGCGGTTGTTGCGGCACCACGCCCGAGCACCTACGACAGGTGGTGGAAGCGGTGCGGAACATCACGCCGGCCCGCCGCGAGCCCGTGCAAGAACCGAGCGTCACCTCCCTCTACTCACCGGTCACCCTCAAACAGGACAACAGCGTGCTGTACATCGGTGAGCGCACAAACGCCAACGGCTCGCGTGCCTTCCGCGATGCCATGTTGGCCGGAGACTGGGACACCTGCACGAAGATGGCCAACGAACAAATTCGCGAAGGTGCCCATGTGCTGGATGTGTGCGTGGACTACGTCGGTCGCGATGGCACCGCCGACATGGCCGAGATCGCCGGTCGCTTTGCCGGCCAAGCCAGCGTGCCACTGGTGATCGACTCCACCGAGCCGCAAGTGATGGAAGCCGCACTGCAGCTGGCGGGTGGGCGCTGCATCTTGAACAGCGCCAACTTGGAGGACGGCGAAGAACCCGGCCGTCGAATGGACCGCGTCTTCACGCTCGCTCGCGACTACGGCGCCGCAGTGATCTGCTTGCTCATCGACGAGCGCGGGCAGGCACGCGACGTGGAATGGAAGATGCAGATCGCCCATCGACTGCACAAGATCGCGACGGAGCGATACGGATTGTCCGCCAGCGACCTCATCTTCGACCCACTCACCTTCCCACTCACCACCGGCGACGCCGACCTTCGCCGCGATGGCATTGAGAGCATCGAGGGCATCCGACGAATCAAGCAGGAGATCCCCGGAGCCCTCACGGTGATGGGGCTTTCCAATGTGAGTTTCGGTATTAATCCCGCTGCTCGCCAGGTGTTGAACAGCGTGTTCCTCGACGAGTGCGTGAAGGCAGGGCTCGATGCTGCGATCGTGCACGCCAGCAAGATCCTCCCTCTCGCCCGAATCAAGCCCGAGCACGTCACGTTGTGTCGCGACATCATCTTCGACAAGACCACCGACGAGTACAACCCGCTCCAACTTCTGCTGACGGCGTTCGAGGGTGTCAAATCCACCAAGCAGGAGAAGCCCGACCGCAGCGGCTGGCCGGTGCAACAACGGCTCCGTCAACGCATCATCGACGGTGACCGTGAAGGGCTCGCAGCCGAGCTCGACGAGGCGCTCGCCGTAGGTCTTAAGGCATTGGAGATCGTCAATGACGTGTTGCTCGACGGCATGCGCGAAGTGGGTGAATTGTTCGGTTCGGGACAAATGCAATTGCCGTTCGTTCTGCAGAGTGCCGAAACCATGAAGATGGCCGTCGGTCACCTCGAGCCGCACATGGACAGGGTGGCCGGCTCCTCGAGCAAGGGCAAACTCGTGCTCGCCACGGTGAAGGGCGATGTGCACGACATCGGCAAGAACCTGGTCGACATCATCTGCACCAACAACGGCTACGAGGTGCACAACATCGGCATCAAGATTCCCATCAGTGAGATGATCGCCAAGGTGCAGGAGGTCGACGCCGACGCCCTCGGAATGAGCGGCCTTCTGGTGAAGAGCACCCTCATCATGCGCGAAAACTTGGAGGAACTCAATACCTCCGGGCTCTCCAACATTCCCGTGCTCCTCGGCGGTGCCGCACTCACCCGCAGTTACGTGGAGCGGGATTTGCGCGAGGTATACCAGGGTCGAGTGTTCTACGGCCGCGACGCCTTCGAGGGGTTGCACACCCTCGACAAGTTGATGGAGATGAAACGGAGTGGCACCGACGACCCGGAGTTCGGTCGCATCCCCACGGGTCGCTCGCTCGCCGAACGACGCGCACCCAAGGAGACGCCAACCAATTTGCCCCGCCGATCACCCGACGTGGTGGTAGACAATCCGATCTTCACACCACCATTCATCGGCTCACGCGTGGTGAAGGGCATCAGTCTGGACGAAATCGCCGAGTACGTCAACGAGACTGCACTGTTCCGAAACCAGTGGCAGTACCGGCCACTCGACGGCGAGAACGACGAGGACTTCAAGTCGCGAATTCGCCCCGAGTTGCGCGACCAACTTGCCCAGGCCAAGGCCAGCGGCATCCTGGTGCCGCAACTGGTGTACGGCTACTTCCCCGCCAACGGCGACGGCAACGACGTGATCATCTGGACCGATGAGTCACGCACCACGGAGCGCATGCGCTTCTCGTATCCCCGCCAAGGCGAGGCGCCGTTCTTGTGCATCGCCGATTTCTTCCGCCCGGTGGAGAGCGGCGACGTCGACTACGCCGCATTCCATATCGTCACCATGGGTGCGAAGGTGAGCGATGCCGCCGCTGAGTTGTTCGCCAAGAACGAGTATCAGAAATACCTCACGGTGCACGGTCTCGGTGTGGAGATGGCCGAAGCACTCGCCGAGTATTGGCACCATCGAATTCGCACCGAGTGGGGTTTCGTCGGTGAAGATGGACCGAACTTGCACGGACTCTTCCGTCAGCAATATCGCGGTGGTCGATACTCGTGGGGGTACCCTGCGTGCCCCGAACTCGAGGACAACGCAAAGGTCGCTGAGCTTTTGGAAGCCGGACGCATCGGCATCACGGTGAACGAGGACACGGGCTGGCAATACCAGCCGGAACAGACGACATCGGCGATCATCTGCCATCACCCACGAGCGAAGTACTTCGTCGCGCGTTAGTTCTGGCGCATCCGCCGCGACGAGTCAGGGAGCAACTGACATTGCGCGTTAGCCGGCGTGCGATTTCTCCCACGCTCTCGCAAGAGCACTGTAGTGGCCACCGAGTGCCATCAATTCACCATGTGTGCCCACTTCGGTGATTTTCGCGTTGTTCACCACCACGATGCGATCGGCTCGTTGCACGGTGGTGAGACGATGTGCCACCACGATCGTGGTGCGACCCTGCATCAAGCGCTCCAGCGCCGCTTCAACTTCGGCCTCCGTGCCGGGGTCGAGGTTGGATGTCGCTTCATCGAGCACCAACACCGCCGGGTCCACCAGTGCTGCACGACCGAGCGCCACGAGCTGGCGTTCCCCCGCAGAGAGTCGTGTACCTCGCTCGCGAACCTCGGTGTCAAGACCCTCCGGTAGCCGCTCGAAATGTGCGAGCACACCGAGTCGATCGAGTGCGGCTTCCACTTCGGCGTCGGTGGCGTCGATTCGAGCCAAGCGCACGTTGTCGCGAATGGTGCCGTTGAACAGAAAGCCTTCCTGCGGCACCACCACGATGCGTTGTCGCAGACTCTTGTGGGTTCCGCGACGCAGGTCGACTCCCCCGTAACTCACCACACCCATGACGGGGTCGTACAACCGTGCCATCAACTTGGCGAGCGTGCTCTTCCCAGCGCCGGTGGGCCCGACGAGCGCGATGCGTTCGCCGTCACGAACCTCCAAACTCACGTGGTCGAGCGCTGGTGTGGATCCACCCTGATACGTGAACATCACATCATCCACCTTTAGGTTTCCGCGCGATGGCAGAGCAAGCGCATCGGGCGCTTCGTCCACCTCCGGAGTGGCGTCGAGAATCGCAAACAACTTGTGCAGTGCCGCTGCCGCCGACTGCACCCCGTTGTACAACTGCGACAACTGTTGAACGGGGTCGAACAAACTCGACAGAAGCAGGATGAACGCCACCACCGTGCCGAGCGATACCACACCTTCGTGCACCAACCACCCGCCGATACCCACCACCAGCGAGGTGGCAATGACGCCGGAGAATTCAACGAGACCGAAGTACCAGGTGCTGATTCGAATGCTTCGCACATGACTGGCGAACAGAGATCGGTTGGACTTCTCGAAACGCTCGATCTGATTATCCTCCTGGGCGTACGCCTGGATCACTCGAACCGCGGCAATTCCTTCTTGCAGCGTGCCGAGATTCTGACCGACGCGCTCGCGAACGGTGAGATATGCGCTGTTGGAGTCACGCTGGAACTTCACCGAGGCAACGACGATCACCGGGAACACGATCAACACCACCAGCGTGAGCTGCCACGACAACGAGAACAGCACGGCGAATGCCAGCACCACGAGGAATCCGCTCGCCAGGAACTGCAGCAAACCCCACTGAATGAGCTCCCCCATCGTTTCGATGTCGGCGGTCATTCGTGCGACGAGCACGCCGGCTTTGTTGCGGTCGTAGTACGCCAATGATTGTCGCTGCATCGATGCGAACACCTTGAGTCGCAGTTCACGAAGGAACGACTCACCCGTTCGATTGAGGAACACGTATTGCATTCGCCCGAAGATGTAGGCGAGCGCAGTGATCGCCAGATAGAAACCCACCGACAGGTTCAGTTCGAACAAATCGCGAGCGCGAATCCCCGAGTCGATTCCGTGTCGCACCAGCACGGGTGCAGCCAACGTTGCGCTCGTGGTTACCACCACACAGCCGAGTGCGGCAAAGGCAGTGCGTCGGAATGGCGAGGCCATACGAATCACGCGTGCCATCACCCGACGAGTTTGCGTTTTGTCGAGTTGGTCCTCCGGCGCGACACCGCCTCCCATCTGGAACATCTACTCGCCTCCGACCACCGGGGTGCGTGCCGCTATCGGGACCTCCGCTGCAGCCGTGTCGTCGCGCACGGCCCACGCAGCCAGCACTTCGCGATAGCGCTCAGAGGTGTCGAGCAACTCACGATGCTGGCCGACTGCGACCACTCGCCCTTCATCGATCAACACGATTCGATCGGCTAGTGCGATGGTGCCCGGGCGATGCGCAATGACGATGGTGGTTCTCCCCTCCATCACGGTGCGCATGGCGTCGCGAATCTCGTGTTCCTTGCTGGGGTCGACCGCACTCGTTGCATCATCCAGCACCAGCACGCGCGGATCGGCCACGATGGCGCGAGCAATCGCCACTCGCTGTCGCTGTCCGCCACTCAGCGAGAATCCCCGCTCGCCAATGGGCGTGTCGTAGCCCTCCGGGAGGCGCATGATGAACTCGTGTGCGCCGGCAAGTCGCGCAGCGCGCTCCACCGTTGCCAAGTCCGCATCCGGTTTGGCAAACGCGATGTTGTTGCGAACCGAGTCGTTGAACAAGAAGGTCTCTTCGAACACCACACCGATGTTCCGTCGCAGTTCGTGGACGTCGAGCTTGCGCAGATCGATGCCATCCAACGTGATACGGCCCTGATCCACGTCGTAGAAACGCAGCAGGAGCCGGACGATCGTGCTCTTACCCGAACCGGTCGCACCAACGACCGCGACGGACTCCCCCGGAGCGATGGACACACTCAAGTCGTTCAGCACGCGATGTTCGTCCCCGTATCCGAACACCACGTTCTCGAACGACACTGCTCCGACGGGTTGGGAGGTGTGTCGAGCCGGAAGTGACCGGGGCTGCTTTGGGCTCCGCACTGCAGGCTCGGTCGACAGCACCTCGTGAACACGTACGAGTGCCGCAGCCGCACGCTGGCCTAGGGCCACCATCATGCCGATGTTGCGAAGCGGCCACACCAACATCGTGAGATACACGTTGAACGCCACCAGGTCGCCGATGCTGAGGTCGCCGTTGACGACGCGATGCCCGCCGTAGCCCAACACGGCAATGAGTCCCAACGATGGAAGGAGATCGATGGCAGGAAGGAATCGACTACGGATGCCGGCTGCTTTCAGTGACACCGCCCTGATGTCGTCGGCCTCCTTGCGCAGTTTGTCGAACTGAACGCTTTCGGTGCCGAGACCCTTCACCACTCGCACACCGGAAACACTCTCCTCCACCACGCTGGCAAGTTGCGCCTGTTCGTTCTGCACCGCCAGTACTGCAGGGTGGATACGACTCGAGAATCGCCTCGATGCAACGTTGATGAACGGCAAAGGCGCCAGCGCAACGATCGCCAGGCGCCAGTCGGTGAGTACGAGAATCAGCGTCACTGCAAACAACTGGGCCACGTTGCTCAGCGTGATGGGAATCATCACCACGAACTGTTGTACCTGCTGCAGGTCACTCGAGGCACGGCTCATCAATTGACCGGTCTGTGTTCGGTCGTGGTAGCCGACGTGAAGTCGTTGAATGTGGGCAAAGATCCGTTCCCGAAGGAGCGTCTCGGTCCAGCGACTCTCGCGGAAGGCGAGGTACCGACGCCCTGCGGTAAGGAGTCCCGTCGCCAACCCCGCCCCGGCGATGAACAACGACCAGGCGAGAAGTGGGCCATTGCGTTCTATTCCCCTGTCGATTGCAGCCTTCGTCAATTGCGGAACCGCAACCTTGGCTGCGGTCCACGTGATGCCGATTGCAACTCCGAACACCAGCGCGCGTCGCTGGTCCAGCAATGCGCGCCACAGCAATTGCCAGCCGAGATTTCTTTGGGCACGTGCCTGCTCCTCGGCCTCGCCTTTTGCGGACGCAGCGGCATCCGGATCGAGTTCGACGACGGTCGTCCCGCCCAGTACGGCGATTGGTTTGTCGCCGATCGGTGCCGAGGTCACTGTGTGGACGGCGCCAGCGACTCGACCGACGACCAGAAGTCGACGGCCGGGTCGAACTGCAGGATCGCCAGCGACGACGTGTTCACTCCGTTTGCGAAATACTCGTTGATCTTGGCGCGGCACGCCTCTGGTGATCCGTGCACCACCAGGTCGTCGACGACGGAATCGGGAATTGCAGCGAGTGCCGCCTTGCGATCGCCGCTCTTCCACGCATCCCACATTCCCTGAAGCGCATCTCCGCGACCGAGCCAGCGATGAAACTCGGCGTACACCGGAACGTTCAGGTATGCAGCGATTGCATACCGAGCGCCGGCCCGCACCACCTCGGTGTTCTCACTCGGGCACACGAAGATTCGGGCGACGATCTCCTTGGTCGATGGATCGTGTCCGGCCTTCGTTGCGGAGTCGTGCACCACCTTGGTGACCGTTCGCACATCGTCGGGCGATAGCCAATTGATGATCGCACCATCGGCCTCGCGCCCCGCGAGTCGCAGCATTCCTTCGCGCAACGCCGCAACGAGGATCGGCGGCTTCACCTCGGGTCGTACCCCGAGGCGAAAGCCGTCCACCTTGAAGGTGTCGTATTGCTTGGTGATCTTTTCACCACTCAAGGCGTCGTGCAGGAAGCGAACCACGTCACGTACCTTCTTGTACGGCTCGACGAACGGGATACCGTTCCAGCGCTCGACGATGACGTTGCTCGAGGATCCGATGCCGATGGCGAAACGCCCCGGCGCTGCATCGGCGAGTGACGCCACGCTCTGTGCAAACAGCGCCGGGGTTCGCGTGTAGGCGGGGACGATCGCCGTGCCCAGACGTAGGCGCGGCTCCCACGCAGCCGCCATTGCCAAGGGAGTGAAGGCGTCGACCCCGTCGGCTTCAGCCGACCAGATGTCGCTGTATCCGAGATCGGCGAGTTGACGAATCCTCTTTTCATGGCCGTGCAGGTGACCGGGAAGTGGAACCGTCATTCCGTCGCGACGCTGCATGGCCTAATTCTTCCACTTTCGGGCGATACAACTTTGACTGGCGGTGGCCAGCAAGACGCCGTCCTGGGAGAACATCTGAATGGTGCCGTGCGCAAAACCGCGCTGCACCGATTCGATCTGAATGTCGAGCAGCACCCAGTCGGTGGGTACCAGGGTGGCGAATCGAATGGTGTTGTCCAGGCTGTTGCCACCGGCCCGCAGACCGAGTGCTTGGCCGGCGGCCATCGGGACGAAGTCACCGAGAATGCCGAGCGCAGCGGCATCGACACCGTCGACGAGCGACTTGATGCGCACCCACATGATGGTTCGGCCGTCGCTCTGCGTGCCGTCGAGCTCGTCCATGTCGCGACCCTTGGCGAATCGCATGTCGAGGGCCTCCATGATCGAGTTGGCATGGGCGGTGCGCAGCGCTCTGGGCTTGGACCGTTCGGGTGGAACCACATCGGGCATCCGCACGAACTGTCCCCGTGCGTCGAAGTCACGTTCGCCGAGTGCGGCGTTCACGGTGAGCACTTCGCGATCACCGACGCGACACACTGCCCGCGCCTGGGTGACACTGCTTCCCGCGACGGCGATGACCACGTCGATATCGACCCGTTCGTCGTGACGCGCATACGAGAGGTACTGGGCGGTAGCCCACGTGCAACGACGCTGCGACACGGCTTCCAATGCGGCAATTCCGGCACCGAGGCCCGCCCCACCGAAGAGAAATCCACCACTCGTGGTGAGTCGCGGCACCACCGTCAAGGAAAACGACGTGTTCCCGCGTTGCTCGAGACCGAGGAACGCGCGGGAATCCACTTCGGGCAGGCTAACCGTCCGCCGGCCAACGGCCGACCTATACGAGTTGCGTCCTACGCTTGGGACGTGTCCGACACACCGTGGCAAGGTGACGCCGTTTCCCTCGTGGAGGCATTCCGGCGTGGTGAACGGTCACCGGTCGAAGAGTTGCAGGCCACGTTCGATGCAATCGAGCGAAGTGATCTGAACTCCTTCTGCTTCCTGGATCGCGACACCGCACTTGCCAACGCGAAAGTTGCCGACGTCACGCTTCCATTCGGTGGTGTTCCGATCGGTGTGAAGGAATTGGATCATGTCGCTGGCTGGCCCGACACCGACGCGAGTTTGGTGTTCAAGGATCGAATCGCGGAATCCACCGACACCATGTTGGTGCGTGCTCGAGCGGCCGGAACCGTACTGGTGGGTCAAACCACCTCGAGCGAATTCGGTGGCGTCAACCTCACACGCACGATGTTGCACGGTGCAACGCACAACCCGTGGCAACACGGTCGAACGCCGGGCGGCTCCTCGGGCGGGAGTGCTGCCGCGGTTGCCGGGGGTCTCGTCACGTTGGCGACCGGTGGGGACGGCGGCGGATCCATTCGGATTCCTGCGGGTTTCACGGGCCTCGTCGGGCTGAAGGCCACGTACGGACGAATTCCCCGCGGCCCCGGGGCGCCATTCGGAAATCTCACCACCACGACAGGCTGCTTGTCGCGCAGTGTTCGTGACACCGCTCGCTGGTTCGACGTGTGCAACGGACACGACCACAATGACCCGCTGAGTTTGCCTCGAGTGGACGGCTGGGAAGCCGGCCTGGGTTCCGTTCCAACGCGTGGTCTGCGAGCAGCGGTGGTGTCCGATTGGGGCTCGGCGGTGGTGTCACCCTCGATGTGGACGGTGTTGGAGGAGGCGGCCGAACATCTCATCGCAATTGCTGGGCTACGGCGAGTGGACGGGGTGGATACCTCGCTGCCACGCCTGGGGGCCGCGTGGTCGATCTCGGGCATGGCCGCGCTGGCCTACGAGTTGCGGGAACACTGGCCGGCGTGCGCCGAACTGCTCACTCCCGAGATGCGTTACGGGCTCGAACGAACCGATGGTATGTACGGCACCGAAGCACGCGGCAAGTTCGAGATGCGACGCGTCGAGCTGAATCGTCGAATGGCCGAGATTTTCGACGACGTCGACATCATCATCACCGCCAGCAATCCCGACGTTGCGTTCAACGCCGATGGGCCGCTGCCCGACACCTTTGGCGGAGTCGTTGCGGGTGCAGGCAACAACGGTGTGTTGACGTTCCCGGCCAATATCTACGGCAACCCGGGCATCTCCATTCCTGCCGGAACCGTGGACGGACTGCCGGTGGCGCTCCAGGTTTTGTCGAGGCACTTCAGCGAACCGCTACTACTGGAACTTGCGCTCGCCTACGAGCGTTCTCGCCCGTGGCCGTTGGTCGCCCCACGCTGACCAAGCCGAGCCGCGATCACGGAGGGAACTACACCGTCAGCAGCGCGCGTGCCACCAGGTCGGTTCCAAAGCCCATGAGGATGGCCAGGTAGCTCAAACCCGTGGCGGCCATCACCGCGGAATAACTGCGTTCACGTAACGCTGCCCGTGTGAACCACGCAAGCACACCGGTGAGCACGGCGCACGCCAACCAGAACCAGCCGAGGACACCGTTCCACCCGTCATCGATCGAGCCGTTCAAGACACTCACCATGCCCGTCGGCAGGAGGAATACCGCAATCTCGATCGGCCACACCACCAGCAACACGTTGGTGAGCTGATTCAGCAACTTACGCGGCATGCCCGGCTGCACCAGATACCAGTGACCCAGCAGCATCGCGTCGCTGACTGCGCCGAGAAACACCGCACCAACCAAGAGTCGAACCAACCACAAGACGTCATCGGGGTGATCGGTGGCTATCGACGCAAAGGCCACGCCCACGAAGCCGATGGCGGTGGCAATGCGGTCCAGCATCGTGTCGCGACGAGCAAATGCGACGAGTGCAACGACTGCCAGCCCCAATAGGGCTGCCTCACGAAGCGGAACGTGATTGAACATGAACCCCAGTGCCACTCCGATGAGTGCAATTGCCGCGTACACACCTCGCAGCAACTTGCCGTAGCCCACCGAGATCTCACCCGATCGCAGGGTGAACCACAAAAAGAGCATGCCGCCACTCGCCCACTGCAGCATCACGGTTGCGGCGTCGAGCTTCACGGCATCACGACTTTCTGAACCAAGAACCTCACAGTACGACGAGTTCGCGAGGCGTGGTATTCATTCGTCGCGGCCCAGACTCAGTGGCTACCACGATGTCCTCAAGACGCATGCCCCACTTTCCCTCCACATAGATGCCGGGCTCCACGCTGAATGCATGACCTGCGGCGATGGGAAGGGTGTTGCCACTCACCATGTAGGGCTCCTCGTGCGCTTCCATCCCGATGCCATGACCGGTTCGGTGAATGAAATAGTCGGCCCATCCGGCCTCGGCCAATACCGAGCGAGCCGCAGTATCCACCGACTCGCAGCGTGCGCCGACGACTCCGGCAACAACACCGGCTTCCTGTGCGCGGCGAAGGTCCTCCCATGCTCGGGCGACGTCAACTGGAGGTTCTCCGATGTGAACGCAGCGCGTAATGTCACTGCAGTACCCGCGCATCGTGCCACCGAAGTCGCACAACACGATGTCGCCTCGTTCTATCACGCGACCTCCCGGGTGATGGTGGGGGCTTGCAGCATTGTCGCCGGCGGCCACAATCGCAAAATTCACCACATCGTGACCTTCGGCAATGAGTCTCGCGGAGATATCGGCCGACACCTGCGCCTCGGTTCGACCAACGAGCGGAATCTCGCCGCCCTGCAACTGGGCAGCAACCCGATCGGCGGCCGCACCGGCTGCGGCGAGTGCCGCAATCTCGGCCTCGTCCTTGTGAATGCGTAGCGGACCCACGACGTCCACCGAACGGACGAATTGTCGGCCGGAAAGCCTCGGCAACATCTCCACGAGGAATCGTGACCACATCTGATCGCCGATCGCGATACGTTGCGCAGCGCCGACCAACGACGCAGTGATCGCGACGGGGTCTTGCGTCTCCTCCCATGCGACGAGATCGAACACCTCGTGATGGTGCTCCACACGCGGAGCCTCCAGACGCGGTACCACCAGGGTGGCCTTGTCGGCGGTGACCACCAATGCGGTAAGTCGCTCCAGTGGCATCGCGTGGTATCCCACGAGGTACGGCAGGTCGAAACCTACGGACACCATGAGAGCATCGACCCCTTGCAGCTGCATCTGAGCCCGCACCTTGGCGAGACGCAGGGCGTACGGCGGGGTCATGGTGCTTGACTCACAGACCTGACTCGACCAAATCAAGTGCATGCGCGCCCACTGAAGCGGCACCCGCAGTACCCCCGGAAGTCGTCACCGCAACGCTGACGACTCCCGCCGCACGCTTTGCGTGGTAACTCGACCGCGTGAGCGGACTTGCCTCCACGTGGGTGATGCCGAGACGCTGGCCAACGTGGCGAT
>JAFMFM010000001.1 GCA_017856115.1 Actinomycetota bacterium
GTGATGGACGCACTTCGTGTCGAATTGTGCCTCAGTGGCGACGGTGCCTCGGCCACGGGCCAAGTTCGTTGATGGCAGCGACGGTGCCCGCGATCGACTCGGGTGGAACGGGATGGCTGATGAGGTAGCCCTGTGCCTTGGCGCAACGCATCTCGCCGAGGGCCTGCAGTTGGGAAACGGTCTCCACACCCTCGGCGACCATGTCCAGACTCATCGATTCGCACATCGCGACGATGGTGCGAACGAGGGCGCGGGCGTCGGCATCGTCGGCAACGCCCTGGATGAACGTTCGATCGATCTTGAGTCGCTGGATGGGGAACTTCTGGAGCAACGACAGGGATGAGTACCCCGTACCGAAGTCGTCGATTGCCACGCGCACGCCGAGCTCGCACAACCTGGTGAGCGCAACCAGCGCCTGATCGGGCTGCGCGATCATCACGCCCTCGGTGACCTCCAACCAGAGTTGTTTGGCGGGAATGTGGGCACGTGTGAGCGCCTCACTCACCACGTTGACGAAGTTCGGGTCGCTCAACTGCCGGGGCGAAACGTTGACGGCCATCGTGGCGTCGCGAGCACAGATTCCACTGGCGATCCAGTCGCTCAAGTGGGTGAGTGCTTCCAGCAGTGCCCATGAACCGATCGGCACGATGGTGCCCGTCTCCTCGGCGATGGGTATGAACTCGGCGGGGGAGATGGTGGACCCATCCTCGCGATCCCAGCGCATGAGTGCCTCGAAGCCGACCACTTCACCGAGGCCGACGTCGATGATCGGCTGGTGTACCAACCGCAATTCCCGTCGCTCCAATGCGCGATACAGCGCGGTTTCCACGGCCAGTCGTTGCGTGACGCTTTCCAGCATCGACTCGTCGAAGATTGCCACGCAGTTTCGTCCCGATTCCTTGGCGCGGTACATGGCGGTGTCGGCGTGACGAAGCAGGTCGTCGGCGGAGTTGGTCACCGACGGTCGATAGGTGGAAACTCCGATGCTCGCCGACACGAAGACGTCGCCCTGACGCAGGGACAGCGGCTCATGGAAGGATTCAAGAACGCGGTCGGCGAGCACCATGGATTCGTTGGGGCCCGCAGTCTGCGGGTCGAGCACGACGAACTCGTCTCCTGCGATGCGTCCCACCACGCAGCGGGTCGGTAGCACCACCCGCAGGCGCTCCGCAACGGCGATCAGCACGTCGTCACCAGCCGCGTGTCCGAGGCTGTCGTTGATGTTCTTGAAGCGATCAACGTCGATGAAGAGAACCGTTGGCTCCCTGCCATCGCGCCATGCGGTCCGCAGAGCTGTGTCGACGTGCTGCAACATGAGGCTGCGGTTGGGCAGGCCCGTGAGGGCGTCGGTCTGGGCGCTCGTCACCAAACGCGCCTGGAGTTCCGCATTGGCCCGAACCGCAAGGACCACGCGCACGAGCACGACTGCCGAGAGCACCAGGACCGACACGGTGCGAACCACTCGATCGCGCGTGTCGACGGCATCGGTCAACGCAAAGACGAAGATCGGTGCAACCAGACCGGAAATCACCACGACGAGGCGTCCGGCCATCGGACGCGATGCCCGGTAGGCCCCCTGAGCGGTGAGGAATCGGATCTCGGGGTGCAGCAGCGTTGCGGCCGCAGCGAAGAGCGCCAGGACGTAGGGCGCATTGAGTACCGACAGAGAAAGATCCGCGAGCCGCGCATCCGATAGCGCCCACAGCATGTCTCCCGTTAGTGAGGCGATCACGGCACACGATGCCAACCACACGACCGTGTTGTTCTCCGAGTCGCCGAGGAGCAGCGTTGCCAGGAGGAACAGCACCACCGCCGACAGTGAGAACGTGATGCCGCGCAGTGTTACCACGGCAGGTTCGTCGGTGATCGTGTCGAAGAGCGGTCGAAGCACGGTGATCCACAGCACGAGCCACGCACCGAGGGACAGGATGGATGCGTCGGCGAGCACCCCGATCGGCTCCCGACCGATGCGCCGTTGCACCACGAGCAGCAACCCGACGATGAGCGTGGTCTGGACCACGAGGTACGAGAACTCACCGAGGAAGTGTTCGGTGACTCCTCGTTCGGCACCCGACAAGAGTTGTCCGGCCAGGATCGCAACCGTGATGACGCCGAAACCGGCGAGGATGCGCCGATCGAGACGATGATGGCGAGCCGACAACATCGCCGCGCCGACGACGGCGAGTATGGCAATCGCGTAGAGGCCGTTACCGAAGGTGTCGGAGCGCACCGTGAGGTGCGCGATGGATGCTGCCAGTCCCATCCCGAGACCGCCCCAAGAACAACGTTCGAGCGTGCGTTCTGTCACGCGAACACCACCGAAACAACGGTAGTAAATCCCCCCGTCGATACTCGTGATTCGTTAGCGTGATAGTGGGCGGAGGTCAGTGACCTCGGGCGCGTAAGCGTCCAACGGAGACCCCTCATGTTCATCACCCGACACACCCGCCTCGGTGACGTCGCCTTGCGCGATCGCTTGTGGGAGTTCTATCGGCGTGCCTACGCGAACAATCCGTTGTTGCCGTTCACCGAACTGGTGAATCGTTCCGAATTCGACGAGGCGTTGCTGCATTCCACCAACAGGGTGTGGGTGGTGTGGGAGAACGATCGCCCGACGGTGATGACCCTCATCGCCACCGACATCACGTCGACCCGGTGGTTGAATCCCGACTACTTTCGCAAACACCACCCCGAACGCATGCGCAAGGGTCTGGTGCACTACGTGATGTGGGTGGTGGTCGATCCAGACGTGGAACTACGTGGAGCAAACATCGCCCTGGCCAAGGAGGCGTTGGCCGCAGAAGCGCGCGATGGTGCGCTCCTCGTGTTCGATCTGCCCGAGAGCAAACAACCGAGTGATGAAGGCGGTGCGGCAGAGTTGATGTTGCGAATGGGCCGAATGGTCGGTGAGGTGCAGCTCGTTCCTCTTGCAGCACAACGGTTCTTCGCCCTCGATTTCGCGCGTCTCGACGCGGACGACACCAAGCCGCACGGGGATAACATGAAGGAGGCAATGGGCACCCCCGCGACATGACCGTCGCCTCCACCATCACCACCGTGGTGATTCCCGGGGCCCATCTCATGGCTGCGCTTCTCGGGGAGCGCGACGAACTGTTGCGGCACGTGGAGCGCGAGTTTCCCCGAACGTCCATCAGCGTGCGCGGCAACGAAGTCAGTGCCTCGGGGGTCGACGCCGACATGGTGGGGCGTCTCTTCGAGGAACTCGCCGAGTTACTGCAACGTGGCGAGACGCTCGATCTGGTCGTCCTGGGGCGGGTGATCGACATGGTGCGAGCGGACGTGAGTCCCAGCAACGTGCTGACCGCCGACATCGTGCGGGTGGGGCAAAGTCGCCCAGTGCGGGCCAAGACCGCAGGTCAACGTCGTTACGTCGATGCGATCGCCGAGCACGTCATCACATTCGCCCTCGGTCCGGCGGGAACCGGGAAGAGCTGGCTCGCGGTTGCCATGGCGGTCCAGGCCCTGCACTCCAAGGCAGTGCAGCGGATCATCCTCACCCGACCTGCGGTGGAAGCCGGGGAACGGCTGGGATTCCTGCCGGGGGATCTGATGGCCAAGATCGATCCGTATCTGCGGCCGCTCTATGACGCGCTCCACGACATGGTTGGGGCGGAACACGCCCAGAAGTACCTGGAGCGTGGTGTGGTGGAAGTGGCGCCGCTGGCGTTCATGCGTGGTCGGACGCTCAACAATTCCTTCATCATCCTGGACGAAGCCCAGAACACCACACCAGAACAGATGAAGATGTTTCTCACGCGCATCGGCTTCGGATCGAAGGTGGTGATCACCGGTGACACCACCCAGGTGGACGTTGCCGATGGTCGTAGCGGCCTTGCAGGCTTGGAGCGCGTCCTGACCGGAATCGATGGACTCACGTTCGTGCACCTCGAGTATTCCGATGTCGTTCGCCACAAGATCGTGGCGGACATCGTGGCGGCCTACGAGCGTTCCGGCGAGAAGGCGGCAGCCAGACTTCGCGGCGGTAAGCGCCGTGAGTAACCGACCGCGTTCGAACACGCCGCGTCGTGCGGGTGGTGACGGCAACGTCGAGGTGTTCGTGTCGGACGAACAGGCCGACGTCGAGGTCGACGCGCAACGTTGGCAGATGCTTGCGAGCAGTGTGTTGCAGGCCGAGGGCGTACGCGGACAAGCGGAGATGGCGTTGTTGTTCGTGTCGCGCGAGGTGATGCACGAGATGAATCGTGTGCACATGGGCGTCGATGCCCCGACCGACGTATTGGCGTTTCCCATCGATCTGGTCGACAACTCACGCGCCACCGGACCAACCGCACGATCCGCGACGCCGGTACTGGCACGCGTCGACACCGGCGACTTGCCGTTGCTGGTGGGCGATGTTGTAATCTGTCCACTCATCGCGCGTGAACAGGCTCCACTGCACGCAGGCACACTCGATGATGAGATGGCGTTGCTCATTACTCACGGCGTGTTGCACGTATTGGGCTACGACCACGACACGGAGGCGAACGCCGACAAGATGAGAACACGCGAGCGAGCGTTGCTCGAATCGGTGCATTGGAAGGGTGCGGCGCCGGCCGCGTTTTCGCAAGGGTATTAGATGTCGGGGATGGAAGTCGGTTCGTTGGTGACTGCGGCGGCGCTGACCTCGGGTGATGGTTGGGTGTTGCTGACGGTCGGGATCCTGCTCGTCATCCTCACGCTGTTGGCACTCGCCGAAATGTCTCTGTCGCGGATCACCAAGCAGAAAGCCGAGGCCCTCCTGGCCGACGGCCACAAGCGTGGGAACTTGCTCGTTCGACTGGCGAGCGACCCGACTCGTTGGGTGAACCCGCTGCTGTTGACCGTGAACATCCTGCAGACGCTGCAGGCCACGCTCACGGGTGTGGTGGCAAACCGCGTGTTCGGAGCACCGGGTGTGGCGATCGGCGTCGCCCTGAACGTCGTGGTGTTCTTCGTGTTGGCCGAAGCGGTGCCGAAGACGTATGCGGTGTTGTACTCGGTTCGTGGTGCCACGGCAACGGCGCCGCTGGTGTCGGCGTTGGCGGCATTCTGGCCGTTGCGGGTGGTGTCGAACCTCCTAATACAAGTGACCAACCTGTTCGTGAAGGGCAAGGCACCCGATGAGGGGCCATTCATCAGCGAGACGGAATTCCTCGGAATCGTCGAGGCGGCAGCGAAGGATTCGGTGATCGAAGCCGAGGAACAGGAACTCATCGAATCGGTGATCGAGTTCGGCGACACGAAGGTTCGTGAGATCATGAAACCCCGTCAGGACGCGATCACGGTCGGTGAAGCGGCCACGGTGTCGGAAGCACTCTCGATCGCCCTGGAACATCAATTCAGTCGTATGCCCGTCATGCGAATCGATGACGACGACATCGACGACGTCGCAGGAACCGTCAACTCCAAGGACCTCATGCGTCTCGAGCGCGACGGTCGAGGGAACGAGTGGGTGAACGAGCACATGCGGGAAGCCCACGTCGTGCCGGAGGGAAAGCCGGTCGCCGAACTGATGCGAGAAATGCAACGGACACAGAATCACCTGGCGATCGTGGCCAACGAGTACGGCGGTTTCAGTGGCATCGTAACTCTGGAGGATTGCCTGGAAGAACTCGTGGGCGAGATCGTCGACGAGCACGACGACGTCGACGTGCGCTTTCGCACCCAGCCGCGCGGCGACGTACTGATCGAGGGTTCGGTCGGGCTCGACGACGTGAACGAACGGCTGGGAATCAACATCGACAATGCCGAGTACGACACCGTCGGTGGTTACGTCTTCGGCATGATCGGTAGGGTTCCGCGCATCGGTGACGGAGTCGACGCCGACGGCTATCGCCTGTGCGTGGAGGAGCTTGCCGGACGCCGCGTGACCGTGGTGCGATTCGTGCCCCGACCGGTTGCGACCGAGTAGGAATCTCCCGCCTGCGAAAGGGTAGGGTCGCGACATGGACGTTTCACTCGAAGGAAAAGTTGCACTGGTCACCGGTGCGTCACGAGGTATCGGGAAGGCGATCGCCGCTCAGTTCGCTGCGGCTGGAGCAAAGGTGATGATCTCGTCGCGCAAAGAGGACGCGTTGCGCCAAGCCCGTTCCGACATGGGCGGCGACGTGGAGATCTTCGCCGCCAACGCCGGGGATGTGGAAGCGGGCAAGGCGTGCGTTGCCGCGACGATCGAACGCTTCGGTGGTCTCGACATCCTCGTGAACAACGCGGCCACGAATCCGTACATGGGTCCGACCTTGGAGGTGGACGAGTCCCGGTACGACAAGACCTTCCAGGTGAATCTGCGAGGACCGCTGTTCTGGTGCAAGGCGGCGTGGGAGGCACGATTCGCGTCGCATCCCGGCGTGATCATCAACATCGCATCGGTGGGTGGATTGCGAGCCGAGGGTTTCCTCGGCGTGTACAACCTGACGAAGGCGGCGCTCATCCACATGACGCGTCAGTTGGCGGGTGAACTCGGCCCCACGCGGGTGGTGGGCATCGCGCCGGGGCTCGTCAAGACGGACTTTGCATCGGTGCTGGTGGAGAACTTCGGCGAACGCCTGGCAGGTCAGTTGCCGACCAAACGGCTCGGCGAGCCGGACGACATCGCGAATCTGGCGTTGTTCCTGGCGTCCGACAAGGCCAGTTGGATCACGGGAGAGACCTACGTGATCGACGGTGGCGCGGGGGTGCGCTCGGGCGCCATATAGGTGCGCGAATGGCGCAAGAGTCGCGGGGCTCCGACGAGTAGGACGGTGCCGAGCAGCGCCGCCGATGCAACGTACGTGGCGCGAAGTCCGAAGTAGAACGCAATTTGTCCGCCGATGATGGCGCCGAGCGCGGTGGTTCCCGTGCCGATGAACCGGTACACGCTGTTGACACGGCCGAAGAGTTCCTGGGGGATCAACCGTTGCCGGAGGCTGACCGTGATGACGTTCCACACGGTCCCGAAGACGGCCATCAGCGAACCTGCAATCACAACTGCCCAGACCCTCGGTAGCACCGCCGGGATGATTTCCAGTGCCGCAAACATCGTGTACGACACGACCACGGCCACGGAAGGTCCGAGTCGGCGGGCGACACGCGAACCGACCAGGCCCCCGAGAATCGATCCAATGGCCGCGGTGGCCAACAGCAAACCGAAGCCGCGCGGGCCGAGTCCGAGTTCGTCGCGTACGTATTTGGCGAGGACCGACTGGGCGAACATGTGGCACATGTTCGCCGCGCCGAGCATGAGTGCGAGCGTTCGCAGCAACGGATGGTGCCAGAGCCAGCGGAACCCCGTCAGGAAACTCTCGCGGTAGCTCGTGGAGTCGGTGGAACCGGCGAACGGTCGCGCCACTCGAATCGACGCCAGGAGCAGGGCGGCGATGGCCAGCGCCACGGCTTGAATGCCGAACGGGGTTGCTGCAGCCACGACGAAGAGCCATGCGCCGACCGGTAGCCCGACGAAGGAATTGGCTGCAACCTCGGCGGCATACAGGCGTCCGTTCGCTCGTTCCAGTTGATGGCCTTCGACGATTGCGGGGAGGAAGGCCTGCGCGGACATGTCGAAGAACACCTCGCAGATGGCAAGCAGCAGGGCAACGAGAAGGAGAATCCAGATGGTGATCACCCCGGCGACGATCGAGACTGCGAGCAAGCCGAACAGGGCCGCGCGAACCATGTTGGCAAGCGTCATGATGCGCTTGCGATCGTGCCGGTCGATAAACACACCGGCTGGGAGAGACAACACCAGCCACGGGAGCATGGCGGCGAAGCTGACCGCGCTGATCATTCGCGCGTCGTCGGTGAGGCTGAGCGCCAGGAGCGGAGCCGCCGCCGCAACCATGCCGTCCCCGAGGTTCGAGGTTGTCGACGCGGCGAATTGCCGCCAGAAGGCCGGAGGCAGACGATCGTTCGAATCGATTGAGCCGGGGCTGGTCACGGCAACTCCGATACCAGGGGTTTGCCGAGAGCGGATCGGGGAATCGCATCGACCACCTTGACGAGCCGCGGTGCACAATACGAGGGCAGCGTTTCCTTGATGTGTGCGCGAAGCGAGTCGATCGTGGGTGGCTGGCGCGAGGATGTCGGTCGTATCCACGCGCATACGAGGGTTCCCCATTCGGCGTCCGGCACGCCGCGAACCACCACGTCGTCGACAAGTGGATGTTCTCGTAGTCGTTGCTCCACGACGTGGGGCCACACCTTGTTGCCGCCGGTCACGATGAGATCGTCGCTCCGGCCCTCGACACGAAGGAGTTGGTCCTCGAGGTCGCCTTCGCGGCGACGAGCGTCGGGGGATATGCCCGCAGTCTGGATTACCCCGACGTCCCCGGAGTCGAGCCAACCGTCGACGAGCGGGAGCGGCGCATGGCGATAGGTACGCGCCAAGGTGGGTGAGCGAAGCAGGATTCGACCGTTGTTGAGACGTACCTCGACCTTCGGAAGGCTCGCACCGTTGTAGACCACGCCGCCGAACGTCTCGGTCAGCCCGTAGGTGGAGACGGCATTCGCGGGAAGTGAATCGCTGCGGGCGGCACCGACGAGGACGTATTTCCAGTCGGTGAACGTGTGGCGAGTCAACAAGGTGGGCACCACAGAGGTATGGGTAGCTCCATCCTGCAACGCCAGGAGGAGTGTCCGTTCGTCGACGTGGTTGGCGAAGGAGATACGGGAGCCAAGTTGCATCGCGCGACTCAGCACCCCGAAGCCGCCGATGTGCGCGGCCGGTAGACACATCCACCAGTGATCGCCTGCTTCGAGCCCGAGACGCTCGGCAACCATCAGCGTGTGGGCAGTGGCGCTCCGATGGGTGTGGACCACACCCTTTGGTTTGCCCGTCGAGCCGCTCGTCGCGATGACCAGGGCGTCGTCGTGTTGTAGCGGCATCAGCGACCCATCGACGGATTCCAGCGTTTCGTGTCCGCGATCGCTCACGAGTTCGTCGGCTCCGAGTGCGATTGCGAGCTTTCGTCGAATGGCCGGGTTCATCCGTTGATCCAACGGCAACACGGCATGACCGGCATTCCACGCGTCGAGCACCGCGACTCGAAGTTCCGGTGAAGCGGGAATATCCAGTGCGATGAGTCGCGTCACGGTGCCACGCTACGACGACGGGTATCGGAAGCACTATCGTGCCTCGTGGTGACGAGCGTAGGTACGTGGGTGGCAGGGGCTCGTCCCCGCACCTTGCCTGCGGCCATCGTGCCGGTGGTGATCGGGGCGGCGGCCGCTACGACCGTTGAATCGGTTGCCGCCGAACGGTACGTCGTGCACGGTGGCTTGGCGTTGGTGGTCAGTTTGGCCCTGCAAATCGCCGTCAACTACGCGAACGATTATTCCGATGGTGTTCGTGGAACCGACGACCGTCGCACGGGGCCGATGCGGTTGGTGGGTTCCGGTGCGGCGAGTCCGGCCACCGTGAAACGCGCCGCCCTTGTCTCATTCGGCGTGGCCGCGGTCGGCGGTGCGTCGCTTGCGGCATTGACCACCTGGTGGCTGATTCCCGTAGGTGCGGTCTCGATGCTCGCCGGCTGGACGTACACCGGCGGCCCCAAACCCTATGGATACCTCGGCCTCGGCGAACTGTTCGTGTTCGTCTTCTTCGGGCTCGTCGCCACGGCCGGTACCACGTACGTCATCGCCGGGACCATCAACCGCTTGAGCATCGCTTCGGGATCGCTGGCGGGCGTACTTGCGGTGGCGCTGCTCGTCGTGAACAACCTGCGCGATATCGACTCGGATCGCGCGAGCGGCAAACGAACGCTGGCCGTGCGAATCGGCGACTCCCGTACCCGCGATGTGTACGTTCTGATGTACCTGCTGGCCGCAGTCGCCGTTGGCGTGGCGGTGCTCGACGTCCGGTCGGCAGCAGTTGGCCTCGTGGGGGTGTTGTCGGCCCTCCCGGCGATTGCAACGGTTCGTTCGGCTCGTTCGGCGGGCGAACTCATCGCCGCACTCGCCATGACCGCGCGGGCGCAACTGGTGATCGGAGCGTTTTACTCGTTGGGGTTGTTGATCCAGTAGGCGATTTCACGCGCCACGACGCCGGGTTGCTCGAGGTGGACACCGTGTCCGGCTCCGTCGACGACATGGAGACGTCCGTGAGTGGCCACGGTTGCCATGCGACGGGCAAGCGCCACGTATTTGTCGTCGCGACTTCCCGCCAGCGCCAGAAGTGGCGTGTCGGTCGAGGCAAGTACGTCCCACATCGGCACGGTCGCCCCCTGTCCGCACATCCGCAAACTGGACGCGAGTCCCTCTGGAGTGTTCCGACGGCGATCCTCGGGGTCGGTGAGTTCGTTCGGTAGGTGGGCAAAGAGCGGCTGTGCGAGCCATTCTTGGATGAATGCGTCGGTGCCGACGTCGAGAATGTGGCGCGCAAGTTCCTCATCGGCGTGTTGGCGGGCGGCGCGCTCGCCGTCGTCGGTGATTCCGGCGGTGCCACTGATGAGTACCGCCGAGAGCATCTCGTCGGGCCGATGTCTCATGGCCTGAATGACCGATCGGGCTCCCAGTGAATAGCCCACGTAATGGGCGCGCTGCCCGGTGGCGAGGAGCAGCGCCGCGGTTTCAGCGAGGTCGACATGAACGTCGTGGGCTCTTCCATGACCGGGTAGATCCACCATCACACAACGCAGGTTTGGCGATCGTTCGATGAGTAGCCGAGCCACAGGGAGCCATGACGTTCCTGTTTGCGTAAACCCATGGGCAAACACCACGGTGACCGAGCCGTCACCGAGCGTCTGGTGGGGAAGCACCGCGGTCACCGTGTCAACATCCGCCTCATGATTCGGGCGAGCGTTGGCGCATCCTGCGCGCCCGGGACTGCGAGGGAGTCGTTGAGGACGAAGGTTGGAACCGCGGTGATGTCCCGTGCGGCGGCCCATTCAAGATCGCTGGTCACCTTCGCGGCGAGATCATCGTGCTCACCGATGATGATGTCGTGCAACCGTCCGGCCTCAATGGCGAGTTCCGGAACACCGGAAACCACGCAGTCGATCAGCGTCGTCGGATCGGCGATGTCCTTGCCGTGCGTGAAGTACGCCGCCATGATCGCATCGTTCACGGCGACCTGACGGGCCGAGTACTCCATTCCCACCCACGCAAGCACGCGGTGTGCACGCAAGGTGTTGGCGCGTAAGGCGATATCCATGCGGAAGTCCAGCCCCTCGCTCGCGGCAGCCTCGGTGACGGTGGCGAGAATTCGTTCGGCACGCTCGGATCCACCGAACTTCTTGGCGTAGGCATCGCGTACCGGCGTGGGCGCACCGAGGGGTGCGGTGGGATCGAGCTGGAACGAGCGATGGGTCACCGAAATCTCGACCTCCGGGCCCTCCCGTTGGAGGAGGGCGAGGGCGGCTTCGAAACGTCGCTTCCCTATGTAACACCAGGGGCACACCACGTCGGAGACGATTTCCACCTGCATTGCTGCCACGATAGAGGCATGCAATCAGCCGACGTGACTGCCACGTTCTGCGCCACGCTGGTGGACGAGTGGTTCGAGGCCGGCGTGCGTTACGCCGTGGTCGCACCGGGGTCGCGTTCGACACCGATGGCACTGGCGATGGTGAATCATTCGCAGCTCAACGTCCAGGTGTTCCACGACGAACGGAGCGCCGCATTCGCCGCCCTCGGTATCGCCCGCGTGACCGGCGTTCCGACGTTGTTGTTGTGCACCTCCGGCACCGCAACGGCCAACTTCCACCCGGCGGTGATGGAGGCGTCGCACGCGGAAGTTCCGCTGTTGGTGCTCACCGCCGATCGGCCCCCCGAACTGCAGGGTGTTGGTGCACCGCAAACCACCGATCAGCAACGTTTGTACGGCACGTCCTTGCGTCTGTTCATCGATGCGGGGATACCCGACGACGAGCGGAAGGTCGACTGGCGTGGGATTGCATCGCGCGTCCTTGTCGCGTCGGTCGGCGACCGACCGGGCCCAGTGCAGGTGAATCTGCCGTTTCGCGAGCCACTGCTGGGAACCGTCGATGAACTGCCGGCGCGCACCATGGTGTCGGCAGCGTCCCCGCACGCCCGTACGGGCGCGTCGCGCCACGTTCTACCGGCGACTCGTTCGACGCCGGTGGGAACCGAAATACTCGCGAAATTGGCCAAGCGACTGAGTGGAAGACGGGGCGTGATCATTGCCGGGGACCGTGCCGGTTCCCCGACCGCCATCTCCCGGCTCTCGACGACGTTGGGCTGGCCGGTGTTCGCCGATCCGCTGGGTGGCTGTCGCAACGAGAGCGAGTTGTCGATTCGTCATTCCGATGGCTGGCTACGTGACGATGCGCTGGCGAGCAAATTCACCCCGGATGTGGTCCTTCGTTTCGGTGCGCTGCCGGCCTCCAAGGTTGTGAACACCTGGCTGCGCGAGTGCGGTGCGGAGGTCGTGGCCGTCACCGAGTCTCCTTTCCTGATCGATCCGGATCGTCGAGTTTCGATGCATGTGTTTACCGACACCGAAGCGCTGTGTCGGGATGTGGGTGCGATCGTCAACGCCGCAGACGGCGAGTGGACGCATTCGTGGGCACGGGCCGAGTCGAAGGCGCGCGCGGCGCTGGCCGCCGCCGTCGACGTCGAGGGTCGACTGAGCGAACCGTACGTTGCTCGCCTGGTGGTGGAGTCGACGCCACGAGGGGGCAGTGTGGTGGTGTCGTCGTCGATGCCCATCCGCGATGTCGAGTGGTATGCGGGTGCCACCGACCATGTTCGAGTCGTGGCCAACCGGGGTGTCAACGGCATCGATGGCGTGGTGTCGACCGCCATCGGGGTTGCCATCGGACGCGGCGTTGCGACGACCCTGCTGATCGGCGACGTTGCATTCCTGCACGACAGCAACGGGTTGCTGGGCCTGGCGCAACGAGGAGTGGATCTGCGAATCGTGGTGGTGGACAATCGTGGTGGTGGCATCTTTTCGTTCCTCGCACAGCGCGGAAGTATGGGGGAGGAGGAGTTCGAGCGGTTGTTCGGCACGCCGCACGAGGTGGACATCCAACGACTGGTGGCTGCGCACGGAATCCGATCATGTGAAGTTGCAACCGCCGCGGAGCTGCGAACCTCCCTGCTCGAACCCGGCCCGTCGGTCACGCTGGTGCGCACGAATCGCGCGGCCAACGTGCTCGAGCACGAGCGATTGAATCGGGCGATCATCGCCGCAGTGGCGGAGTAGTTACGGTCGCACGATGGCAGCGAGCATGGCCTGAAACTTGGCTTGCGTTTCGGCGAGTTCCGCCGTCGGCTCGCTCTCGGCCACGATGCCGCCGCCGGCAAAGAGTCGTGCCGTTCGGCGATCCTCGCTCAATTCCGCGCATCGGATGGTGACCGCCCAGGTGCCGTTACCCGCGTGATCGCACCACCCAACGGCACCGCCGTATCGCCCTCGCCGCACGCCCTCGTGCTCTGCGATCACGCGCAACGCCTCGGCGCGTGGATGTCCTCCCAACGCCGGCGTGGGTGACAGGACGTTCACCAGGTCCAACACGTGCGGCCCGGGCGTGGACAAGGTTCCCTCCACCCGTGTGCCAAGATGCTGCACGTTCGCCACCGCGACGACCTCGGGTTCGGGCTGCCAGTCGAGGTACGAGCACCACGGCAGCAACGTGTCGTGCACCATGTCGATGACCACCCGGTGCTCCACCTGGTTCTTCGGGCTCGCCCGCAATTCATCGGCGAGACGCGCATCCGTTACCGGATCGCCGGTGCGCGGGGTCGTGCCCGCGAGTGGATGGCTCGCAACGTGGTCACCGATTCGTTGGATGAGCAGTTCGGGGGAGGCCCCGATGAGGCCGTCGATGCTGTACCGGTAACTCGAACCGAACGACGTCTTGAGACGGCGGAGCAATGCATGTACGTCGATCGGGTGGGAACTCTCCACCACGATGTCGCGGGCAACGACCGCCTTCACGATCCGTCCGCTTCGAACGGCATCACGCACGGCGGCAACCGCCGCCAAGTACTGCTCGATCGCCACGCCGGGGCGAATCGAGAAAGTGGCGCCTGATGCACTTGCGGGTTCGTCGCGTTCGAACGTGCCGGGAATCTCTCGCTCGGCACCCTCGATGAACGTCACCCACGCCGTTGCATCGGCCCCTTTTCCGACGACGATGCGCGGCACGATGAGCTGATTTGACTCCCCGGAGAACGAGTGCCAGCCGAGGGCGATGCCCGAACTACCGGCTTGATCGACCGTATCGTCGCTGGTGGCGCTGGACAGTGCGTCACGGATCTCGCTCGCCGTGCCACGCAGGGCCACGCCGCGTCCGGCGAACCCGACGCCATCACGTACGAAGAGGGTGCCGTCACCCGCCGCAACATCGTTCAGATCGCAGGGACCGTCGTGGAATTCTGCGAGCGGGCGCGTGATGAACCGCAACACGCTCAACTCCGAGTAGCGGTAATCAGTTGCACCAATCCGCCCGACAGCTGTCGGTGCTTCACGTCGACGAATCCGGCCGCCTCGATCATCCTGCAGATGGCATCGGATGCAGGCAGATAGGAAACGCTGCGCGGAAGATAGCTGTATGCGGCGCGATCCGACAACAACGCACCGATCCGGGGCACGATCCTGCCGAAATACACGGCGTTACCGAAGCGGACCAGGGGATGTCTGGGAACCGATACGTCGAGGAGTGCGATCCTGCCCTGCGTACGGACCACTCGGGAGAGTTCCGTGAAGAATTTCGACAGGTCGACGAAATTCCGGAGTGCAAATCCACACGTCACGCCGTCCACGGTGCCATCGCGCACCGGCAGGGCCAGCGCATCGCCTTGGGTTCGCGGGGCGGCACTCGTGTCTGCGGCCAGCATGCCGAAGGAGAAATCGAACGAGAGGGGTTCGAGCCGTTGCCGTTGCAGTTCCCGGCACAAGTCACCGGTGCCACTAGCGAGATCGAGTACGAGGGAGCCCGGTGGCAGCCCGAGTGCCGCCACGGTGCTGCGACGCCATCGCACGTCGAGACGAAAGGTCATGATCCTGTTGACGAGGTCGTATCGGGGCGCGATGGCATCGAACATCTGTCGTACTGCCGTGGCCTTACGCTCGCCGGTGGGGAGGGTGTCGGAGTCCCACGCGCTGCGAATGGGTTCACTCACCCATGCAAGGCTACGGTGCCCTTGCTTCGTGATTTCCCCGTCGCGTGAGGCATGCTGGTCACATGATTGATTTCTCCTTCCCGCCCGAAGTTGAGGACGTGCGGTTGCGGGTCCGACGGTTCATGGACGACGTCGTTCGTCCGCGCTGGGAGGCGACCGAACAATCGGAACGCAAGCAGGTGGTGAAGACGATCGTCGAGCTGCGCGGTATCGCGCGCAACGACGAGAAATTGTGGTTGCCACACATGCCCGCCGAATGGGGCGGGATGGGACTGGGCCCAACTGCAATGGCTGCGGTGTCCGCGGAAGCGGCAAAAGTCTCGATTGGGCCGTTCGTGCTCAATGCGCAGGCACCCGATGAGGGAAACCAACACACGCTCCTGCATTGGGCCACCCCGGAGCAGAAGGAGAAGTATCTCCGCCCCCTGTGCGAGGGCACCGCTCGATCCTGTTTTGCGATGACCGAACCCGAGGTGGCGGGAAGCGATCCCACCCTCATTCGAACGCACGCGTACGAGGACGGCGATGAGTGGGTCATCAACGGACACAAGTGGTTCATCTCCGGTGCACGGGGTGCGCAGTTCGCACTGCTCGTCGCCCGTACGGAGGACGATCCGGACGTTCCGCAGGCTGCGAATTCCTGCTTCATCGTCGACATACCGAGCGAGGGATTCAACATCGTTCGAGACGTGGAGACGATGTCCGGGGGGCACAACCACTGCGAGATCGAAATCAAGGATCTCCGGGTTCACAAATCCCAGATGCTCGGTGGTCGCGGCCAGGGTCACTTGTTGGGTCAGTATCGCCTGGGACCGGCGCGCTTGGCGCACTGCATGCGCTGGATTGGTCAGGCGGAGACCGCGCTCGACATGATGGTGGATCGGTCGTTGAACAGGTTCTCCCATGGGTCGCTGTTGGCCGAAAAGCAGGGCATCCAGTGGTTGATCGCCGACTCCGCGATGGAGCTGTACCAATGCAAGTTGATGGTGCTGCACGCGGCCTACAAAATCGAGAACGGCTTACCGTTCACCTCGGAAGTGTCGATGGCGAAACATTTCGTCGCCAACAGCCTGTGGCAGATCGTGGATCGGGCGATCCAAGTGCACGGGGCCTTGGGGTACTCCACCGACACGCCGCTCGCCCACATGCTGCAACAAGCGCGATGGAGCCGTTTCGCCGATGGCGCCGACGAAATCCACCAGATGCGAATTGCGCAACGCACCATTGCGGCGTACAAGGACCATGGCACCACCAAATCCGCAACCGGAGATCTACCGCTATGACAGGAGGGGTATCGCTATGAGCAAACTTCAGTTCGGAGTGTTCATGCCGCAGGGCTGGAAGATGGAGTTGCACTCCATTCCCGACGACCAGGCCAAGTGGGCCAAGGC
This sequence comes from Actinomycetota bacterium, assembly GCA_017856115.1. Taxonomy (GTDB): domain Bacteria; phylum Actinomycetota; class Acidimicrobiia; order Acidimicrobiales; family Ilumatobacteraceae; genus F1-60-MAGs027. The sequence goes on from JAFMFM010000001.1 coordinate 16,455, forward strand.
GGTGGAGATTGCGGTGCGAGCCGAGCAACTCGGCTACGACTCGATCTGGGTGTACGACCACTTCCACAACGTTCCGAAGCCGGCACACGAAGCGGTGTTCGAATGCTGGACCACGATCGCGGCCATCAGCCAACGCACCTCGCGCATACGCCTCGGCCAGATGGTGGGCTGCAACCTGTACCGCGAGCCGTCGCTACTGGCCAAGATCACCTCGACGATCGACGTCATCAGTGGCGGTCGCCTCGATTGGGGTATCGGTGCCGGGTGGTACGAAAACGAGTGTCTCGGGTATGGATACGACTTTCCGTCGCCAAAGGAGCGCATCGCGATGTTGCGTGAGTGCGTCGAGATCGTGAAAATGATGTGGTCCGAACCCGAAACGAACTACGACGGCACGTACTACACACTGGTGCGGGGCAATTGCGATCCGAAACCGGTACAAAAGCCACGGCCGCCAATCTGGATTGGTGGAGGTGGCGAACAACTCACCTTGCGGGTGGTGGCACGGCACGCGGACTACGCGAATTTCGGGGGAACCGAGGAGGATTTTCTGCGGAAAAAGAACATCCTCGCCGAACACTGCAAGGCGGTCGGTCGTGACATGGACGAGATTGGCCTCACGTGGTCACCCGAAGTGTTCATGCGTGAATCGGAACGCGAAGTCGAACAGGCGGGCTCACGAAGTTTGTGGGGTCACCCCCTCGAGCAGTGGAGGGCGACATCCCTGGTGGGAACACCCGAGCAGGTGAGCGAGAAGGTGGCGCGATACGTGAACATGGGCTGCGTCGGCTTCGTGCCGTGGTGCGCGGACTACCCCGACACGACGACGCTCGACCTCTTCGCCGGCGTGGCGAAGCAGTTTCGTTAGGCGAAGTACGTACGAAACACGAGTTCGGCAACGCAACTCGGTTTGCTGGCGCCCTCGATCTCGAAGGTCGCCTCGAGCGTCATCTGAACGCCTCCCGCAACGTCGTCGGCCGCGAGCAGTTTTGCGCCCACACGAAGGCGGGAGCCAACGGGCACCGGCGATGGGAAGCGGACCTTGTTCGTGCCGTAGTTGACACCCATGACGGCACCCTCCACGCCGTAGATCTGGGGAAGAAGCGAGGGGCCGAGTGACAACGTGAGGTAACCGTGCGCAATCGGTGCACCGAACGGACCCTGCTTGGCCTTCTCGACATCGATGTGGATCCACTGGTGATCACCGGTCGCATCGGCAAAGGTGTTCACCATCTCCTGAGTAACGGTGATGTAGTCGCTGTAGCCGAGGTGTTGCCCAACGTGGGCCTTGACGCCCTCGGCGCCCTTCATGATGGTTTTTGTCATGTACTAGTGATACCAGATTCGCTGGTGCTCCCTGCTCTGCGGGTGCAGCAGCAGGGCAAGTAGGGCGGCGTCGAACGCAAACGAGAGAAGACTGGCGCCGAACAATCGGTATCGCCATGGGGCGTTCAACTGGGTGTAGGCAACGAACGTAAGGACGAACGGGGATACGGACGCAGCGACCGCGATTCTCCAACCCACTCGACGTTCGTTCGCCATGAGGAAAGCACCTGCGCCATAGGCCGCAACCACGATCAGTCCGAGGAAGAAGCCGAGGGCGTATCGCTGGCGAAAGTAGTGGAGCACGTCGCCGCCATCGATCAACTCGACGAGCGCGAAGAAGCCGTTGATGTAGAGCAACCAACTGGCGATCTGCAGCGTTTGTGGCTGCATACGATCGAACCACTTGCGGCGTTCCGGCATGGCAGAGAGTCTGGCAGATGGATAGCGTCGAACGCAGATGCGCAGTGGGTTCGTGAGCCTGGTCGGCCGGCCCAACGTCGGAAAGTCGAGCATCCTGAATGCGGCATGCGGTCGGAAGGTGTCGATTGTCTCCGACAAACCACAGACGACGCGTACCCGTGTGCGTGCGGTCGTGCACAGAAGCGACGCCCAGATCGTCTTCGTCGATACACCGGGCATCCACAAACCCGTGAGTGCCCTCGGAAAACGAGTCAACGCCACGGCATTGGATGCCAGTCGTGAAGTCGACGTGACGTGTCTGGTGATCGATGCCACCATGCCGTTCGGTCGTGGAGACCAGTTCGTCGCAGAGCGGATGAACCTCGCAACCGGTGCGATCATCGTCAACAAGATCGACCGCGCACCTCGATCGAAGGTGTTGAAGCAGCTGTCCGCGGTCGCCGCATTGGATGCGGCGGCATATTTTCCGCTCTCGGCAAAGACCGGCGAAGGGGTCGAGGTGTTCCTGGACTGGCTGGCAACCCGATTACCCGAGGGCGAACCGCTGTATCCATCCGATGTCGTTCGTGAAACCCCGGACACGCTGTGGGTCGCCGACTTGGTGCGCGAGGAACTCCTGTCACGGATGCGTGAGGAGTTGCCGTACTCCATTGCCACGCGCGTGACGGAATACGAGTGGCCCCGCATTCGTTGCGAGATCGTCGTGGAGCGCGATAGTCAAAAGGGTATGGTCATCGGGAAGGGTGGTCAGGTGTTGAAGGAAGTTGGCACGGCCGTGCGGCTGCAGCTTGCCAAGGGAGCACACATCGAACTCGTCGTGGTGGTCGACGAGGGTTGGCAGCAACGACTCGACAGGATCGAGCGACTCGGCTACTAGTCCTATTGATCCAGCGTTGAGATGACGCTCAGGTAGTCGTCGTACGTCACGGGCGCGCCCGGTGCGGTGAGATCACCGCCGCCACGCGGCACCTGAATCTGCAGCCCATCCACTTCGAACAGCACCTGCCCGATTCCGGGTCGACGCGTGAGCGTGAGGACGATCTGGGCAATGGCGAGTCGCTGGTCGAGTGGCTCGAGTTCGGAGAGGAACGGCGCGGTGGACGCCACGCGAGCGACCCCACGACGAACGTCGATGGTGGCGGTCAACCCACGAGGTAGCGCCGAGCGCAGTCCGGCGGTTTGGGCGGTGGCGTCGAGTCCGGCGAACAACGTGTCCAGGACCTGTGTGGGAGTAGCCGGACTGACGATACGCCGCTCGGAGCGAACCACCCTGTTGGCGCTCACGAAGTAGAACTCGACGGCGTCGTACAGCACCTCCGTAACCGTGGTGGTGGGGGCATCCGATGTTGCTTCGACGGTCGTGGAGGTGGTGGTGGCGACGAGGACGGTGCTCGTGGTGGCCGAGAGCGCGTCGGGGACCTCATCGTCGGGAAGTGTCAGGAATCGACCCTCCTCGGGCACCCCGCATGCTGCAAGCGCCACCACGACGGCAAGGGTCAGCGCGCGCTTCATGCCTCGGCATCCAATCGCGGAATGGTTACGACGAACCTGGCGCCTCCGCTGGGCGAGGTGTCGACGTATGCCCGACCACCGATGGCGCTGGCGTGTTCGGAGACGATCGCCAGTCCGAGACCACTTCCGACACTGTTTCGTGACGCGGTACCACGAGCAAAGCGCTCGAAGATTCGCAATCGTTCACTCACGCCGATTCCGGGCCCGTTGTCGTCGACGATGAGGAGCAGGTCGTGGTCGTCGTTGGTGCTGAGAAGGATCTCCGACGCGCCACCTGCGTGGTCCCGGGCGTTGTCGAGGAGGTTCACGAGGACGCGTTCGATGCGGCGTTTGTCGACGAGAACCAGGTCGTCACCCCCGAGATCCGATACGACGAGCACTCCTTCGTAGCCGTGCCGCGCAGCGATGCGCTCGACGAGCGACGTGAGGTGGAGCTCTTCGAGTTGATCCTGACCGGCTCGGGCATCGAGTCGACTCAACTCGAGCAAGTCGAGCACAGTACGGTCGAAGCGGCGAACCTGGGCGACGATGATCTCGAGGGCCTGACGATTGCGATCCGACAACTCGTCTGCTCGTCCCTGGAGCACGTCGACCGCCGCCCCCAGTGACGTGATTGGCGATCGAAGTTCGTGGCTGACGTCGCTGGCGAATCGTTCCTCGCGCTCGATTCGCTCCTGGACGGCGTCGGCCATTCCGTTGAAACTGGTCACGAGTCGCTGCAGGTCGGGATCGCGCTCGTCCTCGAGACGAGTTCCGAGGGCTCCCTCGGCGATGGTTTTGGCGGCGGCGGTGACACGGCGCAGGGGAAGAAGGACGTTGCCGCTCAGGAGGTAACCGATGAGGCCGGCAACGATGGTGATGCCGATGACCGCCGCAATGAGAGTGCTGCGGATGGTGCCCAGCGTGTCGGAGACGTCGTTGATCGGGAACACCTCGAAATACGTCGCATCGATCGCGGGTATCGCCACCGCCACGGCTTCGAAGGGCCGATCGTTGAAGTCCACTCGCTGCACGCCGCTCACGCCCCGAATCGCATTGCTGACGAACGACGCCGGAAGATTGGATTGGGTGAACCGCAACGGTGCTTGGGCGTAGAAGAGATCCTCGGTACCGAGATGCAGTACCGCGTACCCGCCGGTTTCCGTGCGCAGGTTGGTGACCACTTCTCCGGCGTCCGAGCGGGCGGTTCCCACCAGTGAGCGAACCAGCTGCGCATTGGCGATCGCCTGCGATTTGGCGGAGGACGTGGCTTTGTCGAGGAGGTAGTTGCGGGTCGCGGCGAACGTGACCACGCTCAAGATGACCACGCCAATCAGTGTTGCAAGCGAGAAGTACACCACGATTCGCGCACGCAGACCGGGTCGTAGCGACCGCAGTTGCAACGGTGGGGCATGTTGCGTCTCGGTCACCCGTCCAGCATGGCGCAACTTCAGGAGGACGGGAGCGGTCGATGCTCGGCTGCTGGACACACCGTGCCGGCTCACCATTGAGCCGGCGGGACCAAGGGGGAGCATGGCCCGCGCCGGCTCGTTCCCAGCGTGGGGCCCGGAGATGACGGCAACTTGGTGGATGTGTGCGTTTTCTGTAACAAATCGAAAAACTTTGGCAGAATGCGTCCCGATGGCGACGATCTTGCTGGTGGAGGATGATGCCGGAATTCGCGCCGCGTTGAGTTTGGCGCTGGAGGACGAGGGCTACGAGATGCTGCAGGCACCCGACGGACGAACCGGCCTGGCGTTGGTCGCCGGTGAACATCCCGATCTCGTACTGCTCGACTTGCGGTTGCCCGACATCTCGGGTTTCGAAGTGTGCCGCGAGATTCGCGCCAAGAGCAATCTCCCCATCATCATGGTCACCGCCCAGACCGACACCCACGATCTCGTTGCTGGTCTCGAGGCCGGCGCCGATGACTACGTCACCAAGCCCGTGAACTCCAAGGAACTCGCGGCTCGAATTCGTGCCGCGCTTCGCCGAATCGTGCGCGAATCGACGGGGCGCACCCCGGATGTGACGCGATTCGGGGACATCGAACTTCGTCGCGATGCCGGCATCGTCTTGAAGGGTGGGATGGAGGTGGCACTAACGAAGACGGAGTTGCGCTTGTTGATCGAGTTCGCCGACCATCCCAACAGCGTGCTGAGCAGGGATCAATTGCTCGAGCGGGTATGGGGTTACGAGTACCTCGGCGACAGTCGCTTGGTGGATGCACACATTCGTCGGCTGCGGGTGAAGATCGAGGATTCACCGAACGAACCTCGGTTCATCACCACCGCTCGTGGCATGGGGTACCGCTTCAAGACGGGCGACTAGCGACGTTCGGAAAGGGCGTTTCGTTGAACGTCACGACGTGCGACGAACGAAGAAGTCGGCAACTCGTTCGAGCGAGTTCGTCTCGGGCATGTGCGACACGCCGTACAGCACGGCACCCTTGTATCTCTTGGTGGACAGACGCGGATCGAGTATCGCCACGACCCCGTGATCGGTGGCCGTGCGGATGAGCCGACCGGCGGCCTGTGCGAGTGACGCCGCTGCGATCGGCACATCTACGTGCATGAACGCCGCCGGACCCGCTTCGTCTCGACGCGCATCGAGGAGCGGGTCCTTCATTGCAGGGAATGGAACCTTGTCGAGGATCACCATCCGTAGGGCGTCTCCCGGTACGTCAACGCCCTGAAAGAAGCCACGAGTCGCAAAGAGGCAGGAGGCATGGTCGTCGCGGAATGCGTCGAGGAGCGCCTTCTTGGGCATGTCGTCCTGGCGGTACAACCTGATTCCGGATCCGAGCTTCCCCTCGAGTGCGTCGGCAGTGTCGCGCAGCACGCTCCAACTGGTGAAGAGAACCAGTGCAGAACCGCCGGACAGGCTGATCAATTCACGAATGCGTTGCTGCAAACGTGCCGGTCGGGCAGGGTCGTTGGGTGGGGGCAGGTCGTCGGCGAGGTACAGCAGAGACTGTTGTGCGTAATCGAACGGGCTCGCAACACGCAGGATGTCGTCGTCATCCAACGACAATCCGAGTCGACGTGGTAGTCCGGGCGGAATGGTTGCGCTGGTGAGGATGGCGGTGGTTTCGTCCCACACGCGATCGAGCACGTGGTCGACCCGCTTGGGAGCGGCCGTCAAACGTGCGGCACCGCGCACGTCGAGGACGAACAGCACCATGTTGCTGCCGCCGGAAAGCACCTTGGAGAGCGATTCCTGGAGGCGAGCGATCGTCGACGTTGCGCGGAGCAGTTCTGGGGTTTCGGTGGTCGTCGCTCGTAACTCGTCGAGGATCAGTCCGCACTGGCTTGCGGCATTGCCGATCACGCCGTGTATGTCCGATGGCAGTGGTTGAGGGAGGCGTTGTCCGGAATGGCGAGTCAACACTTCGTCCAACTCCTTGCCGGTTTTGGCCAGTGCGTTCGGGAGTTTCTGGCGTGACAACGCCTGACGCGCCGATTCGGCGGCGGTTGCAATCATTCGACCGGTGAGCGAAACGGACGCCGTCTCGCTGATGACGTCCTCGAGTTCGTGGACTTCGTCGAACACCACGACGTCGTGCGGCGGGAGGAACTCCCGTTCTTGTTCGAGATCCAGACCGTACAGCGTGAAGTTCACCACGATGACGTTGGCATTCTTGGCTCGTTCCCGCGCGCGCTCGGTGAAGCAGGTCTCGCCGAACGCGCACTTGGCGGCACCGGGACACTCGTCGGATCCGAGACTCACCTTGCGCCATGCCGAGTCACCGACCGGAAACGGCACGTCGGAGAGTTCGCCCGATTCGGTGCGGTCGGACCACTCGACGAGCTGGTGTACTTCGCGCGCGACATCCCGCGGCACGTCACCGAGCGGCAGTTGGTCATGGCCCGTGGCGATCTCCGACACGCGCTGTCGACACAGGTAGTTGTTGCGACCCTTGAGGATCGCCCAGGAGAACGACAGATCAGGGTCATCGTCGCACACGGATTGCAGGAGCGGCAGATCGACACTGGCAAGTTGATCCTGCAGGGCCTTGGTGTAGGTCGCGATGACGGCGGTCCGCCCGGCGGCCAGAATGGGAACCAGGTAGCCGAGCGTCTTGCCGGTCCCGGTGCCGGCTTGCACCACGAGGGTGCGGCCCGAGTCGATCGCGTCGGCGACGTGGCGAACCATGTCCGCCTGGCCAGCGCGCTGTTCGGCGTGCTGCAACCGGGCGATGACCGTGTCGAGCAGGGAGAGCGCCGACGATGCCGCCGGCGTCATTGCGTGGGTGCGGTCATGTGGTGGCACCGTGATCGGGTTGGGCCGTCTTTGCCACCAACGCGAGCGCCTCATCGAGTTGAGTTGCGCCGAAGTCCGGCCACGAACAATCGGTGAAGTACACGCGTGCATTCGCCGCCTGCCACAGGAGGAAGTTGGAGACGCGAGATTCACCCGAGGTGCGAACCAGCACGTCGACGGGCGGAAGCGCGGGGTCGTACATCTCGGTGGTGACCGAGTCGACGTCGAGTGGATGCGCTCGTCGAGCGGCCCGTGCAATCTCTGCGCGACTGCCGTAGTCGAACGCCACCGTCAGTACCATGCCGGTGTTGCCTTTGGTGTCCTCGATGGCCTGAAGGATTGCTCGTTGCACCGACTTCGGGGTTCGAGACCCCGGCTCATCGAAGGGCCGTCCAATCCAGTTGACGCGCACGTTGTTGGCGTTGAGTTCCTCGATTCGTCCGAAGAGTTTGCGGTGCAATCCGAGGATGTGGCGCACCTCGGATGGGGGTCGCACCCAGTTCTCCGTACTGAAACCGAATACGGTGAGCCATCCGATGTTGCGTCGTGCCGCGGTTCGTACCACGTCGGCGAGGGCCTCTTCTCCTGCCGTGTGTCCCGCGGTGCGGGGAAGCCCACGGCGTTTGGCCCAGCGACCGTTCCCGTCCATGATGCAGGCGACGTGGAGGCGGTGGGGCGTCGACGAGGCCGGAGAGTTCATGGTGTGCCGTACGAAACTAGTTCCTAGTGCGAGGATGTAACGGTGGTCGCCGCTGCATCGTTGTCCCATCTCCTGTTGTGCGCCGGGTCGGTCGGCGAGTGGGCGGACACCTCGCCCGAGCAATGGCGGGCACGAATTGATCTGGTGGCGCGGGTCGCGCAGGCGGGCGGCGCCGAATGGGCAACGATCATCCCGACGCACGGTGGTGCCGACGGCGAAATCGAATCGATTCGGCATGTCTTGCAGACGTCGTGCGGAGGGGTTCGGTACGCGAATCGGGTCGTGGTGCTGAGCGAGGCTGGCGTGACGATCATCGTGGACCCGCTCGCCGACGGGAAGCAACGAATCGTCGATGCCGCAGCGCGCGTTGCCTCGTCGAGCGGGATAACCGAGGATCGTCTCTCGGCTGCAATCACCGCACCCGCCCCGAACGAACCGGATCTGGTGATCGTCCTGGGCGATGCCACCACGATGCCCGGATCATTGGTGTGGGAGTTGGCGTATGCGGAGCTCGTCTTCCTGGATGCTCCCTGGACGGCGCTCGACGCCGAGCATCTCGAGATGGCGATCGACGACTTCACGCGTCGCGACCGCCGATTCGGTGGCGTGGATTCCTGATGCCGCTGTACCGCGACGTCGGCGTGGTCCTTCGCACGCACAAACTCGGGGAGTCCGACCGAATCGTCACCCTGATCACCCAGGACTCGGGCAAGGTCCGGGCCGTCGCGAAGGGTATTCGCAAGACCACGTCGAAATTCGGCTCGCGTTTGGAGCCGATGAGTCACGTTCAGGTACAGCTGTATCGCGGTCGCGAACTGGACATCGTGAACCAGGTGGAACTCGTGGAGGTGACGACGGCGACCCGTCGCAACCTGGAGGCCACCACCGACGGCCTCGCCATGTGCGAGGTGGTGGAGCAGCTCGCACATGAACGCTCGCCGAGTCCGCACCTGTACCGGATGCTGGTGGGGGCGCTTCGACAATTGAACTCCGAGTACTCCGCGCTCCTCCTGCCAGCATTGCAGTTGCGCCTGCTCCAGGAAGAGGGTGTCGGACCGTGCGTCGACCGGTGCATCGTCTGTTCCGGCACCGAAGACCTCGTGGCGATCGACGTGCAAGGTGGCGGAGTGCAATGTCGCCATCATCGACGCGGTACGGCGATCTCGCCACGCGCCCTCGCAATCCTGCAGGAGGTACTGGACGGTCGAATCACTTCGGTCGTTCGCAATAACGACCTGCCCAACGACACGGTGCGGGAAGTGGTGTCGTACGGACGAAGCGCAATGGAGCACCACTTGGAGCGTCGGATTCGGTCGTCGTCGTTGTTCGAGGCGCCGCGACCGTAGTCGCGACACGTGCGGGTAGTACGACTACTAGCCTGAACCGAGTGCCGGCCAAGGAACTCGAGGACATAGTCAACCTGGCAAAGCGCCGGGGATTCGCGTTTCCGAGTGCCGAGATCTATGGCGGGTTCCGGTCGTCGTATGACTACGGTCCGCTCGGTGCACTCATGTTGCGAAACGTGAAGGACGCATGGATTCGCTCGATGGTGCAGTCGCGCAGCGACGTGGTGTTGATCGACGCCGCAATCCTGAATCCGCCGCAAACCTTCGAAGCCAGCGGCCATCTGGCCAATTTCAGCGATCCACTGGTGGACTGCACCGTCTGCAAGCGGCGATTCCGGCAGGACCAACTCGAGTCACGCGACTGTCCGCAGAAGATGAAGGGGTGCACCTTCACCGAGGCCCGTGCCTTCAACCTGATGTTCAAGACGCATGCGGGGCCCATCGAGGGTGCCGGTGCGGAGGTGTATCTGCGACCGGAGACTGCGCAGGGCATGTTCGTGAACTTCGCCAACGTGCTCTCCACGAGTCGTAAGAAGCCACCATTCGGAATCGCGCAAGTAGGCAAGAGTTTTCGCAACGAGATAACTCCCGGGAACTTCATCTTCCGAACTCGCGAGTTCGAACAGATGGAACTCGAATTCTTCGTGCCCCCCGCCGAGAGCGCGAAGTGGTACGACTACTGGAAGAACGAACGTCTGGAGTGGTACGTGGCGCACGGAATTCCCCGTGGGATGTTGCGCCTGCGCGAACACGACAAGGACGAACTCTCGCACTACTCCGCGGGCACGTGCGACATCGAGTTCATGTTCCCGTGGGGATGGGGTGAACTCGAAGGAATCGCACAACGTACCGACTACGACCTCACGCAGCACGCGAAGCATTCCGGGCAGCGACTCGACTTCTTCGACCCGACGACCAACGAACGATACGTGCCGTACGTCGTCGAGCCGGCGGCCGGCGTCAATCGAACGATGGCCGCATTCCTCCTGGCCGCCTACGACGAGGACGTCGTGAACGACGAGCCGCGTACGGTCCTGCGTCTCCACCCGCGAATCGCGCCGTACCAGGTGGCGGTGCTTCCGCTGTCCAAGAAGGACACGCTCTCGCCCGTGGCCGAGCGGGTCCACGGCATGCTGTCGGGCAGGTACATGTGCGACTACGACGAAACACAGGCAATCGGTCGTCGTTACCGGCGTCAGGACGAAGTGGGTACGCCGTGCTGTGTGACGGTGGATTTCGACACGCTGAACGACGATGCGGTCACGGTGCGCGATCGCGACACCACCGAGCAGGTTCGTGTTCCGATCGCATCACTCGTTGCGCACCTCGGCGAGCGCTTCGGTTTCTGACCGCGGTGACGTACCTCGACGGCATCATCGCACACCATCGCCGGCGGGCCGCCAACGATGCGCGCGATCCCGACACCGTTCGTCGAAATCTGCCGAAGGGTCCCGCGCGCGGCTTCGTGCGTGCCTTGGTGACGGCCTCGCGCCTGGCGGTGATCGCCGAGATCAAGCGACGATCTCCGTCAAAGGGCGACATCAACATGGGGATCGAGCCCGGTCTCCTGGCTCGCGAGTACGAACGAGGTGGCGCCGACTGTCTCTCGGTGCTCACCGATGCACCGCACTTTGCAGGGAGTGCGGCGGATCTGTCGTCAGCTCGGGCCGCGGTGTCGTTACCGGTGTTGCGCAAGGACTTCACCGTGTGCGATCTCGATGTGCTCGATGCACGAGTAATGGGCGCAGATGCGGTGCTGCTCATCGTCGCCGCGCTGAGCGACCGGGAACTGCAGCGACTGCATGCACTCGCGATGGAGGTTGGCATAGACGCCTTGGTCGAGGTCCACGACGAGGTCGAGCTCGAACGCGCAATGGCGATCGACGCCCGGTGTATAGGGGTGAATCAGCGAGACCTGCACACGTTCCACGTCGATCCGCAGCGTGCGGTACGACTGGCGAGGCGGATTCCGAGCGACGTGGTGAAGGTTGCCGAGTCGGGTATTGCCGGCGGGGATGATGCGCGTCGGTGTGCCGACGCCGGCTATCGAGCCGTGTTGGTGGGGGAGCATCTGGTTCGCTCCGAGAATCGTGCAAAGGCGCTCGAAGAACTTCGGGTGGTACTACCTTCGTAAACATCATGTTCGTGAAGATTTGCGGAATCACGAATGAGGAGGATGCGCTGCTCAGCGTTGCCATGGGCGCAACCGCCTTGGGATTCATCTTCGCGCCATCGAAGCGGCAGGTGACGCCGGGAAAAGTGGCCGACATCGTCAAGCGCCTGCCGCCCGGGGTGCACACGGTGGGGGTGTTCCGCGATCATGATCCACGATCGGTGGTGCGAATCGTGCGCGAAGCCGGACTGCGCGGGGCCCAATTGCACGGGCGTGAGACGGCGTCGATGGTGGATGAGATCACCGCCGACCTCGGCTGGGTGATGAAGGCCGTCGTGGCAGGAAGCCCGGATGCACAAACCTGTGATCGTTACCGAACCGACTTGGTGCTGTTCGATTCACCGTCACCGGGATCCGGTGAGACCTACGACTGGAGCCTCCTGGCATCGATTCCAAAGGGTGTGCGCTGCGTCATGTCGGGTGGTTTGACACCGGAGAACGTTTCCGATGCGATCGTGACCGTTCGTCCATATGGAGTCGATGTGTGCAGCGGAGTCGAGCGGGAGCCCGGTCGCAAGGATGCCACCAAGGTGCGGAGATTCGTGCAACGGTCGTTGTCGACGTTCGAGTCACTTGTACAGTGATTCGGTGACTGCGCTCGCCGACCCAAGCGCCGAGGGAAGATTCGGCGAATTCGGCGGGCAGTTCGTGCCCGAAACCCTGGTGCCGGCGTGTCAGGAGTTGGAGCGGGCATTCCATGAAGCATGGAACGATCCGGACTTCCGCGACGAGCTGGGTCGGCTGCAGCGGGAGTACGCGGGACGACCCTCGATCCTCACGGAATGCCACAACCTCGGCCGTCAACTCGGCATCCGTTTGATCCTGAAACGTGAGGACCTCAACCACACCGGATCGCACAAGATCAACAACGTTCTGGGTCAAGCCCTGCTGGCCAAGCGGATGGGCAAGAAGCGTTTCATTGCCGAGACAGGTGCCGGACAACACGGGGTGGCCTCGGCGACCGCTGCGGCGCTCCTCGGGCTGCAATGCAAGGTGTACATGGGGGCGGTGGACGTCGAACGGCAGGCACTGAACGTGTTTCGCATGCGGTTGCTCGGTGCCGAAGTGGAGGCTGCCCAGTCGGGTAGTCGCACGCTGAAGGATGCGGTGAACGAGGCAATGCGCGACTGGGTGGCCAGCGTGGAGCATTCGTACTATTGCATCGGCTCCGTAATGGGTCCGCATCCGTACCCGTTCATGGTGCGGCAATTCCAAAGCGTCATCGGCGAAGAAGCACGGGTGCAGGTGCGCGAACTCACGGGCGCGGATCCCGACGTGGTGACGGCCTGCGTTGGTGGTGGATCCAATGCGATGGGTATCTTCAGCGGATTCGTCGATACGGGCGCGAGGTTGGTCGGTGTGGAGCCCGCCGGGGGTGCCGCGGTGGGACGGGGTGTCCCCGGGGTGGTGCACGGCATGAAGAGTTATCTCATGCAGGACGAGGAGGGTCAGGTACAGGAAGCACATTCGATCTCGGCGGGTTTGGACTATCCGGGTGTCGGACCCGAACACTCGTACCTCGCTTCGATCGGGCGAGCGGAATATCCGAGCGTGACCGACGAGGAGGTGATCGCGGGTTTCCAACTCATGTCGCGCACCGAGGGCATCATCCCCGCGCTCGAGTGCGCCCATGTCGTTGCCTGGATCTCGCGGGAAGCACCGAACATGCAAGGAGCCACGGTGCTCATGAACCTGTCGGGGCGCGGTGACAAGGACGTCGCACAGATGATGCAGATTCTCGGGCCCACCTTGGGCGATGCGAACGTCTGACCTCGGGGTAGCGGTGATCGGCGAATGATCCCTCTCGAGGTGCACCTACGCACACGTCGCGATGGTGGCCGCAAGATCCTGGTGCCGTACATCACCGGTGGAGTGGAACATTGGCAGGACGCGGTACGTGCCGCCGTAGCAAACGGCGCGGACGCCGTCGAAATCGGAATTCCGTTCTCGGATCCCGTCATGGATGGTCCGGTGATTCAACGCGCATCCCGGGAGGCATTGCTACGTGGTGCAACGCTCCATCTGATTCTCGATGGCGTTCGTTCGCTGGACGTCGGGGTTCCCTTGGTGGTGATGTGTTACTACAACACGGTGTTTCGCGCGGGGCACGAACGTTTCGCCCGGATGCTGACTTCCGCCGGGGTGTCGGGAGCCATCGTTCCCGATCTTCCGCTCGAGGAGTCCGCCGAATGGTGTGTGGCAGCCGACGCGGCGGATGTGGCCACGGTGATGTTGGCGGCACCGACTGCGCCGGATGATCGGCTACCACGAATCGCGGCGCGGTCGCGAGGTTTCGTCTATGCGGTGGGACTACTCGGCGTCACGGGTGAACGTGAAACGCTGTCCGCAAGCGCCACTGCCATTGCGGGCAGGGTAAAGAGGGTGACGGACTTGCCGGTGCTGGTTGGCGTGGGGATCTCCGATGCTCGGCAGGCCGGGCAGGCGTGTGCAGTTGCCGATGGCGTCATCCAGGGTGCCTCGGTGATGCGTCGGCTCCTCGATGAAGGAGTGGAATCCGTCGGGAACTACGTGGCGCAGGTTCGCGAAGCGATCGACGAGTAGTTTCGTTGCATGTTGAAAACCGGAGACAAGGCGCCCGCCATCGCGCTGACGGATCAATTCGGCAGGAAACGAACGTTGAAGGAGTTCTCCAAGAAGAAGGTCCTGGTGTACTTCTACCCCAAGGCCGACACTCCGGGGTGCACGCAGCAGTCGTGTTTGCTCAGCGAGGTGAAGGGCCGCATTGGTCGGACGGCAATCATCGGCATCAGTCCCGATTCGCCGGCACGGCAGTTGAGGTTCGACGAGAAGTACTCACTCGGGTTTCCGTTGCTGGCCGACGAGGATCATCTCGTGGCCAAGGCCTACAAGGTATGGAAGAAGAAGTCGATGTACGGGCGCGAATACATGGGAATCGAACGCTCGGCCTTCCTCATCGACGGAACCGGCAAAATTCTTCATGCGTGGTACAAGATCTCACCGAAGGACACGCCCGCATTTCTCCTTCAAGCCCTGGGTAAGTGACCGGAATGTTCGCATTACCCGAGGCGGTTCTGCCACACCGATCACCGTTCCTCTTCGTCGATTCCATCGAGGCGCTGGAGATCGGAGTGAGCGCAACTGGCCGGTGGCGCCTCAATGGTGACGAGTGGTTCTTTGGTGGACACTTTCCTGGACGCCCAACGCTGCCGGGTGTGCTGATGTGCGAGGCCATCGCCCAGGTTGGTGCCTATGCCTTGTTGAGCGACCCTGCTCGAGCCGGCAAGTTGCCGCTCTTTGGCGGGTTGGACTCGGCGCGGTTCCGACGTCAGGTGGTGCCGGGGGACGAACTCGTGCTGACCGTGCAGTTGGGTCGGATGAGCGCACGAGCCGGGAAAGGGTCGGGGACCGCCCATGTCAACGGCGAGTTGGCGTGCGAGTGCGACCTGATGTTCGTGTTGGTCGACCGCTGACGCTGGTGACCAGAGACGCTGAGGACCGCTGACGCCGGTCTGCTATGGATGTTGGCCGACTACTGCGCTGGCGCCAGGATGATCGAGCCGTTGTGGCCACCGAAGCCGAAGTTGTTGGAGATGGTTGGTCCCGGGGTCCAAGCACGAGGTGATCCCATGACGACGTCGCAGTGGATGTCGTCGCCGAGTGCGGTGGTGTTGGCAGTCGGCGGAATGAGCGAGTGTTCGAACGAGAGGAGCACTGCGGCTGCCTCGAGTGCGCCGGCTGCGCCGAGTGGATGACCCGTAACGCCCTTGATGGAGGTCACCGGAGGTGTTGGTGCACCAAAGACGGCGGCCACGGCCTGGGATTCGGCGAGGTCGTTGAGTGGCGTCGACGTACCGTGTGCGTTCACTTGTTTGATGTCGCTCGGTGACAGGCCTGCGTCGTGGAGTGCTTGTTGCATGCAGGCGATCGCCCCGACACCACCCGGAGATGGTGCGGTGATGTGGTGGGCGTCGGCATTGCTCGCAGCGCCGAGCACTTCTGCAAGGATGGTTGCCCCACGGGCAACGGCCAGGTCGTAACGCTCAAGTACGAATACGGCCGCGCCCTCGCCGAAGACGAAGCCATCCCGTGATGAATCGAATGGCTTGCTGGTGCCACTGCTGGAGAGTGCGGTCATGTTGGCGAATCCGGCAACCGCGGTGATCGTGGCCGCCGATTCGGCGCCACCACTGACGACGGCGTCACAACGACCCCACGCCACCAACCGTGCCGCGTATCCGAGGGCGTGCGTGGCCGCCGCACAGGCGGTGCAAATGGTCTCGGCTGGACCTTGGAGGTGGTAGCGCATGGAGATTGCGGCACCGCACGCATTGGACATCATCATCGGAACGAGAAAGGGCGAGACCCGACGTTCGCCCTTCTCCACGCGGGTGATTACTTGTTCCTCGAGCGTCCGTAGGCCGCCGATACCGGTGCCGAAGATGCTGCCCATTCGTTCCGGTGCATAGGGCAGCGAGCCCGACTGGGTGATGGCTTCCTGGGCTGCGGCCAGTGCAAACTGCTCCACGCGATCGGCCCGACGAGCTTCCTTCGGGTTGGCGAAGTACGGGAGGGGATCCCATTCTGCGAGTTCGACGGTTTTGGCGTTGGTGATACCGGGTCCGAGCAGACCCTTCCAGAACGCGGCCTTTCCGACTCCGCAGGGGGCGACGACCCCGTAGCCCGTGATCGCTACACGATGACCCGCTCCCTGCATCGGGAGCGTTACTTGGTTTTGGCGACGATGAGGTCGAAGGCTTGTCCGACGGTGGTGATGCCCTCGAGTTCCTTCTCGGGTACCTCGACGCCGAATTCGCTCTCGAGCTCCATGACGAACTCGACGAGGTCGAGACTGTCGGCTTCCAGGTCCTCCTTGAAGCGGGCCTCGCGGGTGACTTTTGCGGCGTCAACCGACAACAGATTGACGGCACATTTGGTGAATCGGTCGAATAGTTCTTGGCTCACGTGGGCCTCCTCGTTTGCTTCAGCCTAGTGTCCCATGCCGAGGCCGCCGTCGACGGGCAACACCGCGCCCGTGATGTAGGCGGCATCAGCCGACGCGAGGAACGCGATGGCGCCGGCGATTTCGTCGGCCGTTGCAATCCTTCCGAGCGGTACGAGATCGGCGAACGCCTGCAATTTCTCGTCGCCCAATGCGCGAGTCATATCGGTGTCGACCGGTCCGGGAGCGACGACGTTCACGGTGATGCTCCGACTGCCGAATTCGCGCGCGAGGGATCGTGCGAATCCCACCAGTCCCGCCTTGGATGCGGCGTAGTTGGCTTGACCTGCTTGCCCGAGAAGTCCGACGACGCTGGACACCAAAATGATGCGACCTTTTCGCGCGCGCAACATCGACTGCGTTGCTCGCTTGCAGACACGGAAAGCACCCGTCAGGTTGGCGTCGATGACGCTGGAGAAGTCCTCCTCCTTCATGCGCAGCAGGAGGGCGTCCTTGGTGATGCCAGCGTTGGAAACGAGGACTTCCACCGGACCCAGGGTCTTCTCCACCTCGGTGAAGGTGCGCTCCACATCGGCTTCCTTGGTTACGTCGCATTGAAGTGCAAGGAAATCGCCCGAGGGTGCCGCGGTGTTGTAGGTGACCGCCACCTTGTCGCCGAGCGCGGCAAAGCGCTGCGCGGTTGCCAATCCGATTCCACGACTGCCCCCGGTAACGAGCACGACCCGACTCACGTGGCCCTCCATTCGATGACGGCACTCGCCGCGGTCATGCCGGCCCCGAATCCCACCATCAACACGATGTCACCGTCACTCAGTCGTCCATTGTTGGCGGCATCGAACAGCGCCAGAGGAATCGATGCGGACGACGTATTGCCAGTTTCCTGCAGCACGACCGCAGTCCGGTCCATCGGCAGGCTCAACTGGCGGCACGCGGCTTCGATGATCCGAACGTTGGCCTGGTGGGGAACGCAGAGCGAAACGTCGTCCACCGACAAACCCGCCTTCGCCAAGGACTTGTGAGCGGAGTCGACCATGATTCGAACGGCGCGACGGAACACTTCCTTGCCGTCCATGTGGATGTAGCCACCGACGTCGGCATATAGGAGGTGCTCGAGCGATCCATCGGCATCGAGGTCCCAGCCGAGCAACTGTCCGCCCTCGGACACTGCATCCACCACGCACGCGCCAGAGCCATCGGCGAAGAGAATCGCGGTGCCGCGATCGCTCCAGTCGGTGATGCGCGACAACGTGTCGGTTCCGATCACCAGCAGCCGTTTCGCCCCGATCGCCAGGAGCCCGTGCGCCACCACGTAGGCGTACACGAAACCCGAGCATGCGGCGTTCACATCGAAGGCACCGCAGCGAAGGCCGAGCGCGTTCTGCACGGTGGCCGAGGTGGCGGGAACCGTGCGATCGGGGGTGGTGGTGGAGAGCACCAGGCCATCGATCGACGCAGGATCGACGCCCGACATGTCGATGGCGCGTTGCGCGGACTCGATGGACAAGGACGCCGTACTTCCACCGATGTGGCGTCGTTTGATACCGGTGCGCTCGGTGATCCACTCGTCGTTGGTGTCCATCATCACCGACAGGTCGCCGTTGGTGAGCACCTTGTCGGGCAATGCCGTACCCCATCCGATGATTCGACCACCGGTCATTAGTGGGTCCTCAACCATGCGATGGGCTCACGCATCGTGAGTCGTTCGCCCTCGTGGGCGATGAAGTTCTGCAGAATGCCGGCGAATGCCGAACGAACCTCGACGTCACCAACGTGACCGAGCAGCGTGCCCACCTCAATACGCGCACCGTCGGCGATGTCGGGGCGTCGCGCAAATACACCCGCGGCCGGACTCACCACGAGGCGTTCCACCACGAAGAGGTGCTCGCCGTCGTGGTCGGTGGATTTGGGCGGCGTGACTTGACTGACCCACTCCAGCAGGTTGTCGAGCTCGTCGGGTGTGGCAACACTGATGACCCGCGCACCATCGAGTGTTCGCTTCACCATGCCGGAGAGCACCCCGCCCGGTCCGAGTTCTACATAGCCGGCGACCGACTGCTTCTGTAGTTCCAGCAGCACGTGCTTCCACCGAACCGGTGAGCAGAGTTGTGCCGACAAGAGCGAAGCCCAGTCGTCGCCGCTTTGATGCAGGAGGGCGTCCACGTTCGACACGATGGGAACGTCGGCATCGCGCGGCTTGGCTGCGGCGAGTGCGAGACGAAGCCGATCCCGCGCCGCGTTCATGAATGGTGTGTGGAATGCACCCGAAACGGGGAGGGACATGACCCTCTTTGCGCCGAGTTCCTTGGCGCGTTGCGAGGCCTTCTCGACGCCTCCCGGCGAACCCGCGATCACGACCTGACCCGGTGCATTGAAGTTGGCGACCCACACGTTGTCGTCGGCACGACGACACGCCACTTCGACGAGGTCGTCGTCCAATCCGAGTACCGCGGACATCGTTCCCGGGGATGCCTGACCGGCGTCATGCATGGCGTCGCCGCGCTCGATCACCAGGCGGACACCATCGTCGAACCCGAGGGCGCCGTTGGCCGTCAACGCCGTGTACTCGCCGAGACTGTGTCCGGCGCAGATGCTCGGCTCGACACCGAGACGTTCCACTGCATCCAACACCATGAGGCTGCTCACGAACGTGGTGAGTTGGGCATTGCGCGTGTCCTTCAATTCATCGGCGTCTGCATCGAGCAGGAGGCGGCCGACGTCGCGCCCTGCGATCTCGGACGCTTCGTCGACGAGTTCCCAACTGTCGTGATCACGCCACGGTCGCCCCATGCCGGGCCGCTGCGATCCCTGACCGGGAAACAAAAACGCGAGCAACGGACCTCCCTGTCTGACGCAAGCTTGTTGGTTAGAGGTTACGAGAGATTGCGCAATCGGTCGCGCCACTAGCCTTGAGCGTCGTT
Source organism: Actinomycetota bacterium (assembly GCA_017856115.1). Taxonomy (GTDB): domain Bacteria; phylum Actinomycetota; class Acidimicrobiia; order Acidimicrobiales; family Ilumatobacteraceae; genus F1-60-MAGs027. Next base: position 36,034 of record JAFMFM010000001.1, read on the forward strand.
GCCCGAGTGGCGAAATGGCAGACGCGACGGACTCAAAATCCGTTGCCTGAAAGGGTGTGTGGGTTCGACTCCCACCTCGGGCACCATTGCGCTCGTAGGATGACGTACCCCATGAGCGTGCAGTTACCGGCGGGTATCGAACAGCGGTTGGTGCGGCACCGGCTGGCTCGCTGCGCGGCCACCTTGCGGGAACTGAACGAGGATCTTCGGGTCACCCGTGAACAGGCCGAGGTCCTGGGTGATGAGGCCGCCGATGATGAGTTGCGGGCGATCGTGTCGGAAACCCCGAGCGCAGTTGCAGACCATCGGGATTCTCAGAAGCACTACGCGGCGATCCGGCGACACTTGGAGCATCTCGAGCGCTCCATTGCATTGCTCGAGGCGGAGCAGAACGAACTCCTCGACCGACTCTCCTAGGGTTTGTGCGTGACCACCATCGTCATCGCCGAGGACGAAGCCATCATTCGTCTCGACCTGCGTGAATTGCTCGAAGAGGAGGGCTACGTGGTGGTCGGTGAGGCCGGCCGCGGAGATCAGGCCGTCGAGCTCGTTCGGCAATTGAAACCCGATCTCGTGATGTTGGACGTGAAGATGCCGGGAATGGACGGCATCGAAGCGGCGCGTCGAATCACCACCGAAGGTATCTGTGCCGTGTTGATGCTGACGGCCTTCAGTCAACGTGAAATCGTGGAGCAGGCGCGTGACGCCGGCGCGGTTGCCTACCTGGTGAAGCCGTTCCAGAAGTCGGATCTGGTTCCGGCAATAGAACTTGCGATCGCCCGGTATGCCGAAACGCGGGCATTGGTGTCCGAGGTGGCGGAGTTGTCCGAGCGCCTCGAGGTTCGAAAACTCCTGGATCGCGCCAAGGGGCGTCTCATCGACGACCACGGCATGAAGGAGTCCGAGGCCTTTGCATTCATCCAGAAATCGGCGATGGCAAAACGGACCACGATGCGAGCAGTTGCGGACGCGATTCTGAAGGGTGAGATCGTTCCATCTGCATGACGCCTCGCCCATGACAACGCCGGTCGACGCGCCATGAAGGTGATGGCCCTCGACGGCAACTCCCTGGTGTACCGGGCGTTCTTCGCCCTGCCCGACACCATGGCAACGGCGAGCGGCGAGGTGACCAACGCCGTGTTCGGATTTTGCTCCATGTTTGCAATCCTGGTGAAGGACCACGAACCCGACGCCATCGTCGTGGTGTTCGACCGCAAGGAAAAGACGTTCCGCCACGAAGCGGCTCCCGAGTACAAGGCGCAACGAGAAAAGCAGCCGGACACGCTCTATCAGCAACTCGAGGTGGTGAAGAACGAACTGCTGCCAGCCGCCGGGGTGACCACGCTGGAGTGCGCAGGGTTCGAGGGTGACGACATCATCGCGACCATCGCCAACTCCATCGGCGCCGCTGACGAACTGATCATCGTCACGGGCGATCGTGACGCGTACCAGTTGGTGCGCGATCCGAACGTTCGGGTGTTGTACAACAAGCGCGGCGTTTCCGACTATGCGCTCTACGACGAAGCCGGTATCAAGGAGCGCACCGGTGTGTCACCGGCGCAATATGCCCAGTACGCGGCCCTTCGAGGGGATCCGAGCGACAACCTGGAGGGTGTCCCCGGGGTTGGTGAGAAGACCGCGGCGAAATTGATGAACCAGTACGGCTCGCTCGACTCGGTGTTCGACCATGCCGACGAGCAGACGCCGAAGTTGAAGGCATCGCTGAAGGATGCACGGGACCGGGTTCTACGCAACGCCGACCTGATGCGACTGCGCAGCGACGTGCCGATTGCGATCGATGCAAAGTCCTGGACACCCAAACCGCGCGTCGATGCACTGCGTTCGCTCTTTGCGCGACTGGAGTTCTCGTCGATGGCCACGCGATGGAAACCGTTGACGACCAGGTTCGGCGGCGACTCGATGTCCGCCGACTCGCTCGGCGGTGGCGCTGACACGTCAAGCGATGAGGAGGGCGCCAGTGAAGTGGTCGGCGCCGGTGACGTAGCCGTGACGGTGGAGCCCGCAACGCTCGACGACGCGATATCGATGCTCGAGCGGGACGCACCGCTCGGGCTTGCAGTCGTCTGGACGGGGGATCCCGGGCGCAGTGAGATTCGCGCGCTCGTTGCATGTGCCGATGCCGCCGCGGATGCGACGACGTACACCTGTCGGTCGATTGGCGGAGACCTCGTGGCAAACGCCCGACTGAAGGCGGCGCTGAGCCGTGCCACCAACGTGGTGATGCATGATGCGCGCAACGCGATGCGCGCGATGCTGGCCGTCGGAATCGACCTGCAGAATCTTTGCTACGACACCGCCATCGCGGCGTACCTCGCGGATTCGGGAGCCGGTGCGTACGACACCGCCACGGTTGCGCAGCGGTGGCTGGCTCGTCGCGTGGCGGGGGATGGCACCACCGCGAACGGACAGTTCGACTTCGATGCTCCGACACAGGATGCAGGCGAACACGCTGCAGCCTGCGATGCGGTGGTCGCGTTGCTCGCCCGCCCCGTGCTCGAACGCGAACTCGACCGCCAAGGTGTCGCAGATTTGTACGTTGCAACCGAGCTCCCGCTCGTGCGTGTGTTGGCAAAGATGGAACACGCCGGCATTGCCGTGGATGCAGCTGCGTTGAAGGCCCTCGAAACTTCGCTCGGAGAACGAAGCGGTGCGCTCGTCGCCACGTTGCACACGCTGGCCGGCAAGGAGTTCAACGTGAATTCCACCAAGCAGTTGAAGGAGATCCTGTTCGAGGAGCGCGGACTGACGGGTGGAAAGAAGACGAAGGCAACGAAGGGCTACAGCACGGACGCGGCGTCACTCGAGAAGATTCGAGACGAATGGCCGGATTTCATCGACGCATTGATGGAGTACCGCGAAGTGGAGAAGCTGCGGGCCACCTACGCGCTCGGCTTGCTCCACAGCATCGGCTCGGACGGCCGAATACATGCCAGTTTCAATCAGACGGTGGCGCGCACGGGTCGGCTGTCGAGCGACCAGCCGAATCTCCACAACATCCCGATACGTAGCGAGTCGGGCAAGGTCTTCCGCGACGTGTTCGTACCGGCTGATCGACACGAGTTCTTGGTTGCCGACTACAACCAGATCGAACTTCGCTGCATCGCCCACCTCGCCCAGGATCCGGGGCTGCTCGGGGCATTCAACGAGGGGCTCGACATCCACCGCGCCACCGCAGCCCAGGTATTCGGTGTGCCGCTCGACGACGTGACGAGCGAGCAGCGGAGCAAGGCGAAGATGGTGTCATACGGGCTCGCGTACGGCATGGAGGCCTACGGGCTCAGCCAACGCCTCGGCATCGACGTGGGGGAGGCAAAGGTGATCCTCGATGCATACTTCACGGCGTTTCCGCGGGTGAAGAAATACATGGACGACGCTGTAGCCCGCGCCACCAAGGATGGATACACCACCACGTTGTTCGGTCGGCGTCGTCGAATCGAGGGAATCCACAGCCCGATTCGACAAGTGCAAGCTGCCGCCGCGCGAATGGCCATGAACGCGGGAATCCAGGGTCTCGCCGCCGACATCTTCAAGATCGCCCTCGTGGCGATCGACCGCCGACTCGAAAAAGACGGGTTGGCCAGTCGTTTGGTGTTGCAGGTGCACGACGAGGTGATCGTGGAGGTCGCCCCGGGGGAGCACGATCGGGTGGAAGAGGTCGTATTGAATGCCATGCACGGCGCTGCGACGTTGGACGTGCCGCTGGTCGTGAATGCTGCGTGGGGTGCGAGTTGGGCGGCTGCGAAGGTAGCCTGACCTTTCCGCCGTGAGGCGGTGAACGTCCCATTCCTACTCTTCCATCCACCGAAAGTTACCTGTGACCGATACAACGCTCAGCCCAGCCGCTTCAATGGGCACCTTCGACCAAAGCGGAAACTACATCCCTCGCAAGATCACCGAACGCGATGCGTCGTTCGCCGATGAGATCAACAACACCTTCGTGGAAATCAAGGAAGGCAAGCTCGTGACCGGAACCGTCGTGCGCATCGCGCGCGAGGAAGTGTTGCTGGAGATCGGCTACAAGACCGAGGGTGTCATCCTGGCGCGCGAACTCGCGATACGACAGGACGTCGATCCGCACACCGTGGTGAAGCTCGGAGAGAAAATCGAGGCCTTGGTGCTCACGTTGGAGGACAAGGAAGGTCGCTTGCTGCTTTCCAAGAAGCGCGCACAGTACGAGCGTGCATGGGGTGACGTGGAACGCATCAAGAACGAGGACGGCACCGTCGAGGGTCATGTCATCGAGGAAGTGAAGGGTGGCCTCATCGTCGACATCGGTCTGCGCGGCTTCCTTCCGGCCTCGCTGGTGGAATTGCGTCGCGTCAAGGACCTGGCGCCGTACGTGGGTCAGAAGATCCAAGCCAAGATCCTGGAACTCGACCGCCAGCGAAACAACGTCGTGTTGTCGCGTCGTGCGGTGCTCGAGGCGACCCAGCGTGAAAGCCGCGACGGCTTCCTGGTGAACTTGAAGGTCGGCGAGACCCGCAAGGGTCGGGTGTCATCAATCGTGGCGTTCGGCGTGTTCGTCGATCTCGGTGGCATGGACGGCCTCATCCACGTGTCGGAGCTTTCCTGGAAGCACGTGGACAACCCGAACGACATCGTCAAGATTGGCGACGAGGTCGAGGTGAAGGTGTTGGAAATCGACGGCGATCGCGAGCGCATCAGCCTGTCGCTCAAGGCGACGCAGCAAGATCCGTGGCAGGCGTTCGCCCAGGGACACGCCGTGAATCAGTTGGTGTACGGACGCGTCACCAAGATCGTTCCGTTCGGCGCCTTCGTCCAGGTTGGCGACGGTATCGAAGGTTTGGTGCACATCTCCGAGATGTCGTCGCACCACGTCGAGGCTCCCGAGCAGGTGGTCACCCCCGGTGAAGAACTGTGGGTCAAGATCATCGATCTCGACCTGGCTCGTCGTCGCATCAGTCTGAGCATCAAGCAGGCTGCCGAAGGTGGAGAATTGGCCCCCGAATATCGCGACCAGTTCAAGGCCGACGAACAGGGCAACTGGGTCGGCACCGACGACGCCACCCGCGAGGCTGCCTGGGGTGACATGTTCCAGGCCGAGGGCCAACCGAACACGTAATTTGGTGCCCGGAATGGTGACGAGATGATCCTCGTCGGGCTCACGGGCGGCATTGGTTCCGGGAAGTCGGTCGTGTCGGCGCAGCTGGCCGCCCACGGCGCCGTCATCATCGACGCGGACGTGATCGTGCGCGATCTACAACTGCCGGGTCAGCAGGTGTTCGCAGACATCGTGGCCCGCTTCGGTGACGTGGTGGTTGCGCCGAGTGGTCATCTCGACAGGGCCGCTCTTGCGGCAGTGGTGTTCGCGGATGCCCGAGCGTTGGCCGACTTGAACGCAATCGTGCATCCGGCGGTCGGTCGGGAGATGATGCGACGAATCGAGGCGCTGCGCAAGACCAAGAAGGTGGTCGTGCTGGACGTGCCGTTGTTGGTGGAGAATCCGCGGACCGGGTTGTGTGGCACGCTCGTGGTGGATCTGGATCCGGACATCGCCGTCGAGCGCCTGGTGGCCCAACGCGGCTTCACGGCCGACGAGGCTCGAGCCAGGATCGCTCGTCAGGCAACGCGCAGTGTCCGACGGTCGGTGGCCGACTGGATCATCGACAATTCTGGTTCGCGTCTGGATTTGGCTCGTCAGGTTTCGATGGCGTGGCGGTGGATGTGCTCCCTGCCACCTGCTGGCGCAGATGCCGGTCGGGTGAAGGGCACGGCGGACTCGTAGGCTCGCCGCGTGGTCGATACGCGCGCCAAACATCAATTCCAGATGGTTTCGGAATACCAGCCTGCGGGTGATCAGCCGTACGCCATCGCCAAGTTGGCCGAGGGTGTCGAGCGCGGGGATCGATTCCAAACTCTGCTCGGAATCACCGGCTCGGGCAAGTCGGCCACCATCGCCTGGACCATCGAGCGAGTGCAGCGACCGACGTTGATCCTCGCGCCGAACAAGAGCCTTGCCGCACAACTCGCCCAGGAGATGCGTGAGTTCTTCCCGAACAATCGCGTCGAGTACTTCGTGAGCTACTACGACTACTACCAACCGGAGGCGTACATACCGTCGAGCGACACCTTCATCGAGAAGGATTCGTCCATCAACGACGAAATCGATCGACTGCGACACTCCGCGACGGCAGCGTTGCTCACTCGACGTGACGTGATCGTGGTGGCGTCCGTGAGTTGCATCTACGGCATGGGGGACCCGGACGAGTACAAGGGCCATCTCCTCGAACTGCACCAAGGCGTCGACTACGACCAGCAGAGCATCCTGCGACGCCTCGTCGACCTGCAGTACGAACGCAACGACACCGCATTGGGACGTGGCAACTTCCGTGTGCGGGGCGACACCATCGAACTGCATCCTGCGTACGAAGAGAGCGTGACGCGAATAGAGATGTTCGGTGACACCGTCGATCGCATCAGTGTCGTCGACCCGGTCACCGGAGAGACACTCTCGACTCCAACCGAGACGGTGGTATTCCCCGCCACGCACTATGTCGCGGGGGAGGATCGGATGCGCATGGCCATCGGGAGGATCGAATCCGAGTTGGCGGATCGCCTCACCTGGTTCAACGAACGTGGGAAGTTGTTGGAGGCCCAGCGTCTTGGTATGCGGACCCGCTACGACATCGAGATGATGCAGGAAATGGGGTACTGCAATGGCATCGAGAACTACTCGATGCACATCGATGGTCGGTCACCCGGCGACCCGCCATTCACGCTGCTCGATTATTTCCCCGACGATTTCCTCCTCGTGGTGGACGAAAGCCATGTGGCGGTTCCGCAACTGTACGGACAGTTCGCGGGTGATCGAGCGCGCAAGAACACGTTGGTCGAACACGGGTTCCGTCTACCCAGCGCGTGCGAGAATCGACCTCTGCAATTCGAGGAAGCGCTCGAGCGGGTGAACCAATGCATCTTCATGTCGGCCACTCCCGCCAAGTTCGAAAGGGCCAATTCGGTGCAGATCGTCGAACAGGTGGTTCGTCCGACGGGTCTGATCGATCCCGAGGTCATCGTCAAACCCACCAAGGGACAAATCGACGACATCATCGTGAACGTTGCACAGCGGGTGGAGAAGGGTGACCGTGTCCTCGTCACCACGTTGACCAAGAAGATGGCCGAGGACCTCACGGAGTACCTTCTCGAACAGGGTCTGCGTGTGCGGTACCTCCACTCCAACATCGACACCATCGAGCGGATCGAGATCCTTCGCGCGCTGCGACTCGGAGAGTTCGACGTGTTGGTGGGTATCAACCTGCTGCGGGAGGGCCTGGACCTTCCGGAGGTTTCACTAGTGGCGATCCTCGATGCCGACAAAGAAGGGTTCCTGCGCAGCGAGACCTCCCTCATCCAGACCATCGGGCGAGCCGCGCGAAACGTGGACGGTCAGGTGATCATGTACGCCGACAACCGCACGGCTGCGATGGAGTCGGCGATCTCGCTGACGAACGCCCGTCGCGAGAAGCAGCGTGCTTACAACGCCGAACACGGCATCGAGCCCAAGACCATCCGCAAGGCGGTGGGTGACATCCTCTCCATTTTGCGACCCGATGACACCGCCGCGTACCCGGGCAAGGGGCGACGCGCATCTCGCGAGCGTGACAAGGTCATCCGCGATTTACGGTCCCTCGGTTCAAGCGAATTGGAGCGCCTCATCCAGACCCTGGAGGAGGAGATGCACCAAGCGGCCGCCGACTTGCATTTCGAGCAAGCAGCACGACTGCGGGACGAGGTGCGCGAACTGCGCCGCGAGCTTCGCGACGTCGGACCGAAGAAATAGTCTGTCGCCGTGCCCGATCGCATCGTCATCCGCGGTGCTCGCGAGCACAACCTGAAGAACATCAACGTCGAGCTGCCACGCGATCGACTCATCGTGCTGACCGGACTGTCTGGTAGTGGCAAGAGCAGCCTTGCGTTCGACACCATCTACGCAGAGGGTCAGCGCCGTTACGTGGAGAGTCTGAGTGCGTACGCCCGACAGTTCCTCGGGCAGATGGACAAACCAGACGTCGACGTGATCGAAGGGCTGTCCCCGGCAATCTCCATCGATCAGAAATCGGCTTCGCGAAACCCGCGGTCCACGGTGGGAACCATCACCGAGGTGTACGACTACCTACGGTTGCTGTACGCGCGAATCGGCATCCAACATTGCGTGCACGACGGGCAACGACTCACCAAGCAAACGCCCGAACAGATCGTCGACCAGGTGATGGAGTTGAAGGACGGCACCAGATTCCAGGTGCTTGCCCCGGTAGTGCGCGGAAGGAAGGGGGAGTACGACTCCCTACTCACGGACTTTCTGGCACAGGGGTTCACCCGCGCCAGGGTCGACGGTTCCGTGGTCGACATTGCGGAGTTCCAGAAGTCGGGTACCAAGTTGGCACGCTACGAACAGCACACCATCGACATCGTCGTCGACAGACTCGTCCGCAAGGCAGGACTGGGTCGTCGGCTGACCGACAGCATGGAGACCGCGCTGCGATTGGCCAACGGTGTGGCGACGGTGGAGGTGATGGGCAAGGGGGACGAGGTGAGTGACGTCATGAACTTCAGTCAGCAACTCGTGTGCCCGAAGTGCAGCACCTCGTACGACGAGCTCGCACCGCGGAACTTCTCGTTCAACACCCCGTACGGTGCGTGCGACAAGTGCCTGGGACTCGGTACGACGTACGAGGTGGACGCCGACCTGGTGGTGCCCGATCCGGACCTGAGCATCTCCGAAGGTGCCATCGCTCCGTGGCGGAGCGCCCACACCATGTACTTCACCCGGATGCTCGAGTCGGTGGCCAGGGAGGAAGGGATCGACATCAAGCGGCCGTGGCACAAGCTGACGGCGAAGCAACACAAGATCATCATGCACGGACTCGGGGACAACGTGCTGGTGAAGTACCGGAACCGCTACGGCAAGGTCCGCGAGTACAGCACCACCTTCGAAGGCGTCATCCCGTGGTTGAAGCGTCGGCACGAAACCGCCGAGAGCGACCATCAGCGCGAACAATACGAGAGTTACATGCGAGAACGACCGTGTTCGGCGTGCAAGGGTGCACGGTTGAAGCCCGAGTCACTCGCCGTGAAGGTGAACGACCGAACCATCTCCGACGTGTGTGGTATGTCGATTGGTGAATCGGCAAAATTCCTGGTGGGCCTCAAGCTCAACAAACGCGAGAAACTCATCGCCGAGAGAATCACGAAGGAGATCAACGCGCGTCTCGGGTTCTTGTTGGACGTCGGTCTGGATTACCTCACACTCAGTCGCTCGGCGAGCACGCTGGCAGGCGGTGAGGCGCAGCGGATTCGGCTGGCAAGCCAGATCGGTTCCGGACTCGTCGGCACGTTGTACGTGCTGGACGAACCATCCATCGGGCTGCATCAGCGCGACAACCACCGACTCATAGATACATTGCACCGGTTGCGCGATCTCGGGAACACCGTCCTGGTGGTGGAGCACGACGAGGAGACGATTCGAGCCAGCGACTGGATCGTCGACATCGGTCCGGGAGCCGGTGAACATGGCGGCGAAGTCGTGTACAGCGGTGTCGTGAAGGGAATCGAGAAAGCCGGCGATTCGATCACCGGTCAATACCTCTCGGGGAAGCGTGCGATCGAGGTGCCAAAGAAGCGCCGATCGATCGGGTCCGACGCACTCGTCGTGCGCGGGGCGCGGGAACACAATCTGAAACAGCTGGACGTGCGGATTCCCCTCGGCTGTTTCGTGGCGGTCACGGGCGTGTCGGGAAGCGGAAAGAGCACGTTGGTGCGGGACATCCTGTTGCCGGCACTGATGCAAAAGATCTACAAGACCAAGGAATCTCCGGGTCGCCACAAGAGCGTGGCGGGTATCGACCTGCTCGACAAAGTGATCGACATGGACCAGTCACCCATCGGCCGAACACCACGCTCGAACCCCGCCACGTATACGGGGGTGTTCGACGACATCAGGAAACTCTTCGCCAATACGCCCGACGCCAAGGTTCGCGGCTACCAGCCCGGTCGATTCTCGTTCAACGTGCCGGGTGGGAGATGCGAGGCCTGTTCGGGGGACGGAACCATACGAATCGAGATGCAGTTCCTCCCCGACGTGTACGTGCCGTGCGAGGTGTGCAAGGGTGCGCGTTACAACCGCGACACGCTGGAGATTCGTTTCAAGGGCAAGAACATCGCCGACGTACTGGAGATGCCGATCAGCGAAGCGGTCGAGTTCTTCTCGAACCAACCTCGCATCGCGAGACACCTCCAAACGTTGATGGACGTCGGCTTGGGCTACGTGCGACTCGGGCAGTCGGCCCCCACGCTGTCGGGTGGGGAGGCCCAACGAGTGAAGTTGGCGAGCGAGTTGGCTCGTCGAAGCACCGGTCACACCATTTATCTGTTGGACGAACCCACGACCGGATTGCATTTCGAGGATGTTCGTCGTCTCTTGGTGGTGCTGGCCAGGTTGGTCGATCAGGGCAACACGGTGCTCGTGATCGAGCACAATCTCGACGTGATAAAGACCGCCGACTGGATCATCGATCTCGGTCCGGAGGGTGGCGACGGTGGCGGCAGCATCGTGGCCGAGGGTACGCCCGAACAGGTCGCGAAGGTGAAGGGGAGCCATACGGCCCGGTTCTTGGCGGAAGTCCTGCGCGGGTAGGTGACCACATCAACGGGCGACTGATCGTGTCGATGGAAGCGCAACGAACGTGTTGAAGCCGAATCTCACCGAGGTTCCGACGGGTCCGGGCTCGTACCAGTTCAAGGACGAGCACGGTCGAATCATCTACGTGGGTAAGGCGTCGAACTTGCGGGCCCGGTTGGCGAACTACTTCGTCGACCCGGCGCTCCTGCACACCCGAACGGCGGCGATGGTGACGGCCGCACGAGAGATGACATGGATCGAGGTGGACAACGAGGTTGCCGCATTGTTGTTGGAGTACAACCTGATCAAACAACATCGGCCGAGATTCAACGTTCGGCTCCGCGACGACAAGAGCTATCCCTTCCTCGCCGTGACGCTCGACGAGGAGTGGCCGCGTGCCGTGGTGATGCGTGGTCGAAAACGCAAAGGCACCAAGTACTTCGGGCCCTTCACCCACGCCTGGGCGATTCGCGACACCTTGGACGCGCTGTTGCGAACGTTCCCCGTGCGCACGTGTTCGCCGGCCAAGTTTCGTCAGCACGAGCGGCTGGGTCGGCCGTGTCTGTTGTTCCATATCGAGAAATGCGCGGGGCCGTGCGTGAACGAAGTGAGTGTCGACGCGTACAGCCAGCACGTGCGCGGACTCACGAAGTTTCTCGGTGGCGATACCGAGGGCATTCGTGACGACTTGCAACGAGCGATGGTGGAAGCGTCCCGGAACCAGCGCTTCGAGGACGCAGCCCGTCTGCGGGACCGGTTGGGAGCGATCGATCGTGCGCTCGAGCGCCAGACGATGGTCGGCGAGCGCGGCGACGATTTCGACGTGGTGGCACTCTGCGACTCCGATCTCGAGGCCAGTGTTCACGTGTTTTATGCGCGCAAGGGGCGTGTGCTTGGCAACAACGGCTACGTCATCGACAAGTCGGAACCGCTCACCGCCGGTGAATTGATGAGTCGGGTCATCGTCGATCTGTACGCGGATGAACCGGCGTTGGGTTGGCCCAAGGAGGTGATGGTCAGTGTCGAGCCCGACGACCTCACGACGTGCGGAGAAATGCTGTCGCAAAAGCGCGGTTCGCACGTGGATATACGTGTTCCGCAACGAGGGGACCGACGAGAGCTACTCGCCACTGTGATGAAGAACGCCAACGACGCGCTCGTACGTCACAAGATCCGGCGGGCGAGCGACCACAATGCGCGAAGTCGGGCGATCTCGGAGTTGCAGGACCTACTCGGGCTGTCGCAAGCACCGCTTCGTATCGAGTGCTACGACATGGCCCATCTCCATGGAACCGATTACGTGGGTTCCATGGTGGTACTCGAGGATGGACTGCCCGCGAAACGGGAATACCGCAAGTTCAAGGTTGGCACCGTCCCGGGCAACGACGACTATGCCGCGATGCGAGAGGTGCTCACCCGACGGCTCACCGCGTACGTGGCCGAGCGGGATGCGCCGATCGAGGAGCGTCGGGAGAAGCCGGGAAAGTTCGCCTATCCACCGCAGTTGGTGCTGGTGGACGGAGGAAAGGGACAGCTCGGAGTGGCAATCGAGGTGGTGCGCGATCTGGGTCTGGAGGACGAAATCAACGTTGCGTCCCTGGCCAAACGATTCGAGGAGGTGTTCGTGCCCGATCGCCCCGATCCGGTGCGAATTCCACGTGGAAGCGATGCGCTGTACATGTTGCAGGTGGTCCGCGACGAGGCGCATCGCTTCGCCAATTCGTTCCACCGACAGCGTCGATCGCGTCGCATGAAGTCCAGCGAATTGGATGGAATTAAGGGATTCGGTGCCGCTCGTCGGGAACGTCTGCTGAAGGAGTTCGGTGGAATCGCCGGCGTGCGCGCAGCGTCCCTCGCGGATCTTGAGGCGCTCTCGTGGCTGCCGACGGAAATTGCGCGCGCCGTTCACGCTCGGTTGCATCCCACTCGGTAGTCTTCGCAGCGTGGCGGAGATTCTGCTCATCACCGGCTTGTCCGGTGCCGGGCGTTCGCAGGCGGCCGACACCCTGGAGGACCTCGGTTGGTTCGTGGTCGACAACATGCCGGTCGAGCTGGTCGACAAGTTCGTGGAACTGGCCGGTGTGTCCGGCGATACGCGATCACGGCTGGCACTGGTGATCGGTGTCGCAACACAGCAGATCGATGCCGTCAAGTTGGTGCCGAGGTTGCGTGGTGCCGGACACGACGTGCGGATTCTGTTCTTGGAGGCGTCGACCCAGTCGCTGGTCAAGCGCTACACGGAGTCGCGTCGCAAGCACCCGCTCCGCTCCGAGACCGGAACCGTCTCGGAGGCGATCGAGCACGAGCGTGACGTACTGGAAACCGTGCGCGGGGTTGCCGACAAGGTGATCGACACCACGTCGTTGCAACTCTCGCAATTCAAGGCCCAAATGGTGGAGTTGTTCTCCCGGGAAGACCTTCCCGACACGTTGCAGGTCTCCGTCATGTCGTTCGGGTTCAAACACGGTCTTCCGCTCGACGTGGACTCGGTGTTCGACGTGCGGTTCATCCCGAATCCCCACTACGACGAGGCGCTTCGTCCTTTGAGCGGTCTCGACGACGCGGTGCGCAACTTCGTCCTGTCGCAGCCGGCCACCAGGGACTTTCTCGACCGCGTGGAGGGACTGTTCGAATCGCTGATTCCGGCGTATCGGAACGAAGGAAAGAGTTACCTCACCATCGCAGTGGGGTGCACGGGTGGACGGCATCGTTCCGTGGCGATAGCGGAGGCGTTGAGTTTGCGGTTGGCGAACCGCGGTATCCAGGCACGAGTGGCCCACCGCGACATCGAAAAAAACTAGGCTCTCACGCATGACTGTACGTGTGGGTATCAATGGCTTCGGCCGTATCGGGCGAAGTTTGTGGCGGGCGATTGCGCGGAGTGGTGCCGATATCGAGGTGGTAGCGGTGAACGATTTGGGTGACAAAAAAACCATGGCCCACCTCCTCAAATACGACTCGGTCATGGGAGTGCTGCCCGACGTCGTTACGTCGACCGATGATGGTCTCACCATCAATGGTCGTGCATTGAAGGTGTTGTCCGAGCGTGACCCTCGGAATCTGCCATGGGCTGCCTTGGCGGTGGATGTCGTCGTGGAGTCGACCGGTTTCTTCACCGAGCGTGACAAGGCTGCCGCGCACCTCGATGCGGGAGCCAAGGTGGTGATCGTTTCGGCCCCCGCAACCGGGGCCGACGCAACGTTCGTCTACGGCGTGAACCACACCGACTTCGATGCCGCAAAACACAAGGTGGTGTCGAATGCCAGTTGCACCACCAATTGCTTCGTTCCGTTGGTCAAGGTGCTCGACGATGCATTCGGGGTGGAGACGGGGATGATGACCACCGTGCACGCATACACGGGGGATCAGATGCTGGTGGACGGTCCGCACAAGGACCTGCGTCGCGCACGTGGGGCAGCCATCAACATCACGCCAACCTCCACCGGTGCGGCTCGCGCCACCAGTTTGGTGATGGAGACGATGAAGGGAAAACTCGACGGCACGTCGTTGCGTGTGCCGGTGCCGACCGGATCCATCACCGACTTCGTTGCCAACCTCAAGAAGCCGGCGTCGACGACGGAGATCAATGCCGCATTCGAGTCCGCGGCCGCGGGTTCGCTGAAGGGTGTTCTGGAATATTGCACCGCGCCAATCGTGTCGAGCGACATCGTCGGAAATCCGCACAGTTGTGTGTTCGACTCGGAACTGACCATGAGCATGGGAACGATGGTGAAGGTGTTTGGTTGGTACGACAACGAGTGGGGCTACTCGAACCGCCTCGTGGATCTCACCAACTACATCGGTCGAAACGTCAAGTAACGACGACGAGCTCCTGGGCCGCGTGAAACTTCCACTCCTGGAGGACCTTGGCGACGTGCGGGGTCGCAGCGTCTTGGTGCGAACGGACTTCAACGTGCCGATGAGTGGCGCCGATGACGCACGAATCATCAGCGACGACTTTCGTATCCGCGCCGCACTCCCGACGATTGCGTGGTTGACGGACCGGGGAGCCAAGGTGGTGTGCGTGAGTCACCTCGGCCGTCCCAAGGGTGCTCCATCGACGAAGTATTCGATGGCACCGGTGGCCGCGCGCTTGGCCGAGCTCGCACCCGGCGTGGAGGTGCGCGAGAACCTGCGATTCTCGCCCGGAGAGGAGGGCAACGATCCTGCGTTCGTGGCCGAGCTCATCCGCGGTATGGATCTGTACGTGAACGATGCGTTCGGTGCGGCGCACCGGGCGCACGCATCGGTGGTGGGGCCGCCGCAGTTCCTCCCGTCGGCCGCGGGACGCCTGATCGAACGGGAAGTAGCGGTCCTGGATCGCCTTCGTTCCACGCCGAAGCGTCCGTTCGTTGCCGTGCTGGGTGGAGCGAAGGTGAGCGACAAACTCGGGGTCATCGAAGCGTTGGTGAAGGTGGTGGATCGGTTGCTCATCGGTGGCGGAATGTGCTTCACCTTCCTGGCTGCACAGGGATATTCCATCGGCGACTCGTTGTGCGAGCCAGACCAAGTAGACCACTGCCGAACGTTGCTTCGCGAGCATCCGTCCATCGTGCTGCCCGACGACATCATCGGTCTGGATGCCGACGGTGTGTACGCGACGTTCGGCAAGCGACTACCCGACGGTGCAAAGGGCATGGACATCGGCCCCGGTAGCGCCGCGGCATTCGGCGATGCGGTAATGGAGGCGCGATCGGTGTTCTGGAATGGTCCGATGGGTGTGTTCGAGGATCCGAGGTTCGCCAAGGGAACCCGGACCGTCGCGCAGGCGATGGCCGACACCAAAGCCTTCACGGTGGTGGGCGGCGGGGACTCGGCGGCCGCATTGGCGCAATTTGGTTTGGACGGCGACGTCGACCATGTATCCACCGGGGGTGGGGCATCATTGGAGTTCCTCGAGTTCGGCGATCTGCCCGGACTCGCAGCACTACGAAAGGCACCAAATGTCGAGTGAACGTCAGCCCATCGTGAGCGGCAACTGGAAGATGAACAACAACCACTTCGAGGCGATCCAGTGCGTCCAGAAACTGGCGTACCTCCTGCAAAAGGAGGACTTCGATGCCGTCGAAGTCACGGTGCATCCGCCGTTCACCGACTTGCGCAGCATGCAGACGCTCATCGACGCCGACCAGTTGCGCTTGAAGTTGGGTGCGCAGAACTGTCATTCCGAGGACAAGGGTGCCTTCACCGGTGAAGTTTCGCCGGTGTTCCTCGGCAAATTGGGTGTGCACTACGTGATCGTCGGTCACAGCGAGCGTCGCGAGTTGTTCGGTGAAACCGACGAGTTCGTCGCGGCGAAAGTGGCCGCCGTTCTGAAACACGGGATGGCACCGATCCTCTGCGTGGGTGAGACGCTTGCAGAGCGCGAGGCCGGAGTCACGCTCGACAAGGTGAAACGGCAAGTGGGGATCGCCCTGGAGAAGCGGAGCAACGAACAGGTGAAGAACATGGTGATTGCCTACGAACCGATCTGGGCGATCGGTACGGGCAAGAATGCGTCGCCGGCCGATGCGCAGGAAGTGATTGCGGCGATTCGTGCGGAGGTCGCGTCGGTGGCCTCCGCTCCGGCTGCCAATGCCATTCGACTGCAGTACGGGGGCAGTGTGAAGGCGGGAACCATCGCCGACATCATGCGTCAACCGGACATCGACGGGGTGTTGGTAGGTGGGGCCAGCCTGGATCCGACGGAGTTCGCCCGCATCGTGCAGTATCGACGTCACGCGTTCTAGGACCGCAGTACGTCGCTGCAAAGCCCATGGTGGACTGGTCGCAGACGACCCTGGGCCTACGGGAGGGTCAGCCCCCGTTGATGCCAATCATCGCGAGGGGGTGACCCGGGCGGTGATGGGGCGAACTTGGGGGGCGATCGTGGTCACACCGGCTGGGTAGTGTTGAGACGTCAAACATGGGGGTGACGCCCCACCTCATTCGACGGGGAGGTCGAATACATGAAGAAACACAACAAGGCGATTCGCGTCGCTGCGTCGTTGTTCGCGGTCTCGTTGATCGTGGCGGCGTGCGGTGGCAACGACGAAGACGCCGTAACGGAGGACACCGAAGCAACGGAGGAGCCGGCAGCAGAGCCGGTTTCCTACCCGACGCTGGCCGAGTGTGCCGACGTTACGTATGACTACACCTTCACTGCTCCGGCATCCGCCGGCATGACGGTGACCTATGACATCGCACCCGAAGCCGTGTGGGAAGATGGCTCGCCCATCACTGCCGCCGACTTCAAAGCGACATGGGAAGCAGCATTGAACACACCAGGTTCGATCTCGACCGTGGGTTACGACCAGATCGATTCGGTCGAAGCCGGTTCCAGCGACAAGCAAGTCGTCGTGGAATTCAAGTCGGTGTACGGACCGTACAAGGGTCTCTTCGGTGGTCTCATCAAGGCCTCAACCGTCGAGAACGCATCCGACGTATCGGCGGACTTTGCCGACTTCCTCTCGTTCTCGGGTCGCCCGTGGAAGATGAAGTCGTGGAGCCCGAGCCAGGTTGTCTACGTTCCAAACGACAAGTACTGGGGCGATGACAAGGCCGTCACCAAGGAACTCGTCATGGTGCCGCTGGCTGACAGCGACACCGAGGCGGCAGCCTTGAAGGCCGGCGAAGTCGACTTCGTGTATCCGCAGTACTTCGGCGGAATCGAGGAGTCGTTCTCCGATCCGAACATCACGCTGCAGAAGGAACTCGGCGGCGACTACGAAGGCTTCTACTTCCAACAGAAGTGTGGTCCGTTCGCCAACCCGATTTTCCGTGAGGCGTTCTCCAAGTCGATCGACCGAGATGCGCTCTTCCAGCAGATCTACGTTCCACTCGGTGGCGACTCGCCACTGCAGTGTGGTCCGATCGTCCCTGGTCCGTACTGTGAGGGCGATGAATTCGCCGGCTCATACGATCCAGCCGCCGCCGAAGCCTTGCTGACCGACAACGGTTGGACCAAGGGTGCAGACGGTTACTGGATCGACCCAGCTACGGGCGAGGCTCCGGACGTGCGTTGGATCATCAACACGGGTAACACCCGCCGCGAGAACACCCAGGCTTACCTGATTCCGCTGCTCAATGCGGCCGGTTTCAAGGTGCGTGCAGACAACTGCGACGCAGCCTGCTACTTCCAGCAGCGGCTCCCAGCCCTCGACTACGACATGGCGATGTACATCTCGACCGCTCCGCCGGACCCGGGTTACCTCACCTCGTCGTTCACCTGTGACCTCATTCCGACCAACGCGAACAACAACATTGGTCAGAACTCACAGGGCTGGTGCAACGAGGAAGCATCCGACTTGCTCCACAACGCGGACTACGAGCCAGATGAAGCCATGCGCGCCGACATGATCAAGAGCGCACTCAGGCTGATGGCCGCCGACCACGTGATGCTGCCATTGATGCAGTTCCCGAAGTCGGGCTTCTGGCGCACGGACAAGGTGGGTGGACCGGTTGATGCCGAGCTCCGCAACTACACCTCGTTCATCAACAACCACTTGTGGACCGACCTCGACGGTGATGGCAAGGTTGTCATCGGTGCCGAGCAGTGGCCAGAGTGCTTGAACCCGTTTACCGAGTGTGCCAACTCGTCCTGGATGGTGTGGACGACGATCAACCAGGTGATGCCTGGTGCGTTCGCCACCACCAACGACGGCGCATACGTGGTAACCAACCTGCTGACGGGCGAACCAACGGTCACCCTGAAGTAAGTTCGAACGTCGTTCATTGAACGACACTCGCGCGACGCGCGGGTCTTGCCTTCGGGCGGGGCCCGCGCGTCGTCGCGTAATGGCGGTGTTTTTTGGGGCCGCGGGGGTGGTCGCCCGAGGCTCCAAGGCCCGTCGGGCGAGTAGTTTTATGAGGTGCTGCGTTTCGTCCTGCGCCGTCTCGCCTGGGCGGTGCCGACCTTGTTCCTGGTGACGTTCCTCGTGTACGTGGCCCTGCGAATCGGTACGAATCCCGTCGAGAGCTACAAGCGCATCAATCCTCGTGCCACGCCGGCCAAGATTCAGCAATACATCGAAGTGAATGGTCTGGATCCCAACTACGTGCGCGGATACTTCCGGTGGTTGGCCAATTTCGTCACGTTGGACTGGCCGCGCAGCATAAAGGGTTCGCGAGAGGTGTGGCCGCAGCTGAAGGATGCGCTCGCCAACACGCTACGACTGGGCGCCGCGGCGAGCACGGTGGGTATCTTCTTCGGGCTGATGCTGGGTATCTATGCGGCACTGCGCCCGGGTGGAAGGCGAGACGTGGGTGTGAACACGGCCGCCTTCGTCGGTATCTCGATCCCGCCGTACGTCTCGGCGATTCTCCTGCAGTTGGTCTTTGCCGTGTACTGGAGCCGGTGGTTCGGAGCCACCTTGTTTCCAACTTCCGGTGTCTATCCCCCCGGTCATACGGGTTTCAACTTGTTCTTGATGATGAAGCACATGGTGCTTCCGGTCACGGTCGTGGCGATCCAAATCATCGCGGTGTATGCCAGGTACATGCGTTCATCGTTGTTGGACGTACTGAGCAGTGAATACATGCGAACAGCACGTTCGAAGGGGATCAGCGAGAGGAGGGTGTTGTTCAAACACGGCTTGCGCAATGCGCTCATTCCCGTGGTGACCATCGCCGCGCTGGACGTGGGTTCGATCGTCGGTGGCCTGATCATTACCGAGAACATCTTCAGCTATCCGGGGATGGGCAAGTACTTCCTCAGCTCGTTCGGCGAGGGCGACTTTCCCTTGCTGATGCCGTGGATGGTCATCATCGTGGCGTCAGTCCTGCTCTTCAACCTGTTGGCAGACGTCTCCTATGCCTGGCTCGACCCGAGGATTCGACTTGAGTAACGACACGACATCGACCATGGCTGTGGTGGACACCGTTTTGCCCACCGTTTCGCCGCGTCGTATGGCGTTCAATCGATTCGTCAGCCACAAGGCGGCAGTGGTGAGCGTGTTCATCCTGGCGACCCTGGTGTTGTTCGTGGCGTTGTCGCCATTCACCGCACGGTACGGGGTGAACGAGGCGGTGCAAGCCCCACCCAACTACTTCTTGTCGCCGCGCGCGAATGCGTGGTTGGGAACCGATGACATCGGTCGCGATCTGTACAGCCGACTCATCTACGGGGTTCGTGTATCCCTCATCATCGGGTTGTTTTCGGCGATGATCTCCGTCGCCATCGGCTGTCTCGTCGGCTCCGTCGCCGGCTTCCGCGGCGGTCGATTCGACGATGTCGTCATGCGTGTAACCGACCTGTTCCTCGCGTTCCCATTCCTGGTCACACTGCTGGTGATGCGCAACATGCTCGGGGCCATCACCTGGCTCACTCCGGTGATCGGCGAATTGTCGTCGGTGCGATTCATCATCGTGCTGTTTGCGATCTTTGGCTGGATGGGCGTTGCTCGCATCGTTCGTGGTCAGGTGTTGGCATTGAAGGAGCGCGAGTTCATCGAAGCCGCGCGAGCGGTTGGTGCGTCGCGGTGGTACATCGTTCGGCGACACCTGTTGCCCAACTCCATCGGGCCGATCATGGTGGCGCTCACCTTCTCCGTGGTGTCGGCGATCATCGGGGAATCAACGCTTGCCTTCTTCGGCTACGGACCACAGGCGGGCGCCGGTGCGACGTCGTTGGGAATCCTCGTCGGTCAGGCCAAGGGCGCCGTGAACACCGGCTTCTGGTGGCTGGCATTGTTTCCCTGTCTCACATTGGTAACGATTGCGCTGACCATCAACTTCATCGGTGACGCACTTCGCGATGCAACGGATCCACGCATGCAAAAGGACGCCTGATGACCACGCCCGTCCTGCAAATTCGGGATTTGAAGGTTACGTTCACCACGCCCCTCGGACCCCTCGTTGCGGTTCGTGGTATCGACCTCGACGTTCATCCGGGAGAGATGACTGCGGTAGTGGGGGAGTCTGGTTCGGGCAAGTCGGTGACGTTCTTGGCGGCGATGGGACTGTTGCCGCGCACCGCAACCGTCGAGGGATCGGTGATGTTGGATGGTCACCAGCTGGTGGGGGCAAGTCCGAAGTTGCTCCGGTCGATCCGTGGCCGCCTGCTTTCGATGATCTTTCAGGATCCGCTCTCGGCATTGAATCCGGTGCATCGAATCGGTGCACAGATATCGGAGATGCTTCGGGCGCACTCATCGATGAGCGAACGTGCCGCACGTATCCGTGCCGTGGAATTGTTGGAGATCGTCGGGATTCCGCAGCCCGGAGATCGAGCACTTCAATATCCCCACGAGTTCTCCGGCGGTATGCGTCAGCGAGTGGTAATCGCCATGGCGATTGCGAACAGCCCGAAGGTGTTGATCGCCGACGAGCCGACAACGGCGCTCGACGTGACGGTGCAAGCACAGATTCTCGAGGTGATTCAGCGTGTGCAGGCCCAATTCGGTACCGCCGTCGTTCTCATCACCCATGACTTGGGTGTGGTGGCGCGAGTATGCGAGCGGGTGAACGTGATGTATGCCGGACGTGTGGTGGAACGGGCCGACATCGGCACCATCTTCGACGAGCCCACGCACCCCTACACGCGTGGACTGCTCGCCTCGCTACCGCAGGCGGGCGTGGATCGTTTGGTCCCGATCGCCGGATTTCCGCCCAACATGTTGAACCCGCCGACGGGCTGTGCATTTCGCACCCGGTGCGAACACGCGATGGACGAATGTAGCCAGCGGCTTCCCGAACTCGAGCAACTGGGTTCTTCCATGACGGCCTGCATCCGCGCAAAGGAATTGGTGGGACGATGACGGATTCCCTTCTCCACGTGCACGGCCTCGTCAAGGAGTTCCACTTGAAGCCTGCACGTGGCGCCGGCTGGAAGAAGCGCATCGTGCAGGCGGTGAGTGGCGTGTCCTTCGACGTGGCCCGGGGTGAGACCCTGGGCTTGGTGGGCGAGAGTGGTTCGGGGAAGACCACCGTCGGGCGCTGTGTGCTGCGATTGCTCGAACCAACTGCTGGTCAAGTGTCGTTCGATGGAGTTGATCTGGCAACGCTGAGTTTCGATGAGTTGCGCGAAGTGCGGCGGCGAATGCAGATCGTGTTCCAGGATCCCTATGCGTCACTCGACCCCAAGATGACGGTCGGTGCGTCGATCGCCGAGCCCCTCGTGGTGCAGGGCATCGGTGGAGATCACCAGGAAAAGGTGGTGAGCCTCCTCGAATTGGTAGGTCTCTCGGCCGACCATGCCCGTCGATTCCCGCACGAGTTCTCCGGCGGGCAAAGGCAGCGCATCGGTGTGGCCCGCGCACTCGCACTCGATCCGGCGCTCATCGTGTTGGACGAGCCGGTATCAGCCCTTGACGTCAGCATTCAGGCGGGCGTGGTGAATCTGTTCGACGACCTCCAGCAGCGCCTGGGGATGTCATACATCTTCATTGCCCACGACCTCTCAGTCGTTCGCCACATCGCCGATCGTGTGGCGGTCATGTACCTCGGCAAGATCATGGAAATCGGCCCCGCCGAACAGGTGTATGAGCACCCGACGCACCCGTACACCAAGGCGTTGCTCTCTGCCGTACCGCTGCCGAACCCACGTGTCGAACGCGGTCGGAGCCGCATCATGCTGGAAGGAGACGTGCCCTCACCGGTGAATCCGCCATCGGGATGCCGCTTCCGCACGCGATGCTGGAAGGCCACCGAGCTGTGTTCGATGCAGGAGCCGGAATTGCAGATGCGTGCCGATGGGCAATCGTCGGCGTGTCATCACCCCGAGGGATGAGGGCGCACCTCGGTAGACTGACACGGTGCGTTCGGCCATCACTTTCATCACCGTCATCGTCAACGTGCTCTCCATGATCGGAATGATCGTTGGAGTCTTGCTGCACAGTGGTCGCGGCGGCGGTTTGTCCGACATGTTCGGAGGCGGGGGAGCAGCCGCACTGGGTTCGGCCGCCGCCGAACGCAACTTGAACCGAATCACCACCGTGTTGGCCCTGGTATGGATCCTGACGGTGACCGCACTCGGCATCCTGTTGTCGGCCTAGCGCCGGTCGTTCCACGTTTTCGACGCTGGTGCAGTGCGTTCGACGTTCAGGTTCGAACGTCCGGCATGTGGGTGGAGAAACGACGATAGTTTGGGGGACGCAGTCCACGTCGAAGTGGCGAAATTGGCAGACGCACCAGCTTGAGGGGCTGGCGCTCGAAAGGGCGTGGGGGTTCAAGTCCCCCCTTCGACACCACATGATGCAAAACGCGTCATCCAACGGCGAGAATGGACGTTGATGCGACGCACGAAAGTCATTGCAACCGTCGGGCCTGCGTCGTTGTCGCCACAAATCATTGGTGCGCTCGTCGACGCCGGGGCGGACGTGCTGCGCCTCAATTGTTCGCATGTGGATACGGACGGGTTGCGGGAACGAATTCGATCCGTTCGGGCAGTTCGTCCGGAAGTGGCGATTCTGGTCGACATCCAAGGTCCGAAACTCCGGTATTCGGGGGAGCCACGGGTGTTCCAGGACGGGGACGTGTGCACCTTCACCTTCACCGAGCTCGGTTTGCCCGAGTCGCGTAGCCATGGCGACGGGGGCCTGCAAGCCGGACAACGCATCCTGCTGCACGACGGTCGTATCGAAACCGTGATCGAGCAGGTGGCGGGTACCTGGCCGGACGGCAACGTGACGGTTCGTGTGCTGCACGGTGGCGCCCTGCAGACGAACAAGGGTGTGAACTTGCCCGATACCGAGGTGATGGGCAGCGTGTTGTCCGACAAGGATCGTGCCGATCTCGAGGTCGCCAAGCGTGAACACGTGGAATTCGTCGGCGTATCGTTCGTGCAACGGCCGAGCGACATCGAAGAGGTTCGCAGTCTGCTGGGGCCGACCTGTCACGTCATCGCAAAGATCGAACGTCCCCAAGCGCTCGAGCGGATCGACGAGATCTGCCGTGTGAGCAACGGTGTGATGGCCGCCCGAGGAGACCTGGGCGTGGAACTGCCGTTTCAGGTCGTTCCAGCCGCCCAACACAAGATTGCCCGAACCGCACTGCGTAACGGGGTGATTTCGATCTGCGCCACCGAGATGCTCGAGTCGATGACGACATCGTCGCGCGCCACACGGGCGGAGGTGGCCGACGTTGCGGGCGCAGTTCGCGATGGTTTCGATGCGGTGATGTTGTCGGGGGAGACCGCGGTCGGGGTGGATCCGGTGCGAGCCGTGGAAGTGATGTGCGCAATATGCGAGGCCGCGGAACGTGACGTGGTGCTACCGCCGATCTTTGCCGACGCGAACCCCTCGACGGCCGCCGTCACTGCCGCTGCGAGCTCCTTGGCGCGCCGCGTGGGTGCCGACGCGATGCTGTCCCTTACGTACACGGGACATTCCGTTCGGTTGCTGGCGGCGTGTCGCCCGGGCTCGGCCATCATTGCCGCAACGCCGAGTCTCGAGACGGCACGCAAATTGAGACTCGTTTGGGGGGTGCATGCAGTGGTGGCCGAACGCAATACCGACGTCGAGGTCGCGATCGGCGCGGGTTTGGCCGCGGCTAGGGATCGTGGAATGCTCCGGCACGGCGACAAGGTCGTGGTGTGCGCGTCTCGCCTCAGTTTGCGATCCGATGCCGACACCATCTGGCTCCACATAGAGCCGTAAAGTACCTTCATGGATTCTGCTCCTCCACACGTGCCTGATCGGGCGAGATTCCGATCCTTCCAAGAATCAACGAAGGATGACTGGTCGTTGATCATGAGTCATATCGGAGATACCCAGGACATGGTCGCCGACAATGCGCTTCATCTCCTTCGTCGACTTGCCAGCGATCATGGCGGTTTCCCCGTCACCCGACTGGAACACTCGCTGCAAACCGCAACTCGTGCGGAAGCCGATGGTCGGGACGAGGAGTACGTGCTCTGCGCATTGCTGCACGACATCGGTGACACGCTCGCACCTTTCAACCACCCGTACATTGCGTCGACGATGGTGAAGCCCTTCGTGACCGAAGCCAACCACTTCATGGTGGCGCAGCACGGCATCTTCCAGGGCTACTACTTTTGGCACCACATCGGAATGGATCGCAACGCCCGCGACGCGTTCAAGGACTCGCCGTACTACCACTACACGGAGGAGTTCTGTGCCAAGTACGACTCGCCGGCGTTCGACCCCGACTACGTCAGCGCCCCCCTCGAGCATTTCGAGCCGCTCGTTCGTCGCTTCTTCGCTGATCGTTCGAAAACGAAGTAATGCCCACGTGGCGTAACTGGGCGGGAAGCGTCCGGGTGCACCCGGAACGAATCGTCACACCGACGTCGATCGAGCATTTGCAGGAGGTGGTTCGCCTCGCTCCGGAGGGTCAACGGGTGCGTATGGTCGGAAGCGGACACAGTTTCACTCCGATTGCGGTTACGCACGACACGCTCCTGCGACCCGGAACGTTCGACGAGGGCATCGGGATAGACGGCCACTCCGGGATCGCGCGAATTCCCGCCGGCATGGTACTGAGCGATGTGAACGAGCATCTCGCTACCGCTGGGTTCGCATTGACGAACATGGGTGACATCACGGCACAGACCATGGCCGGTTCAATCTCGACGTCCACGCACGGCACCGGTCTCCGATACACCGGTTTGGCAGGTCAAGTTGCCGGATTCGGTCTGGTGACGGCCGACGGAACACACATCACATGTTCCGCCACCGAGAACGCGGATGTCTTCCGCCTTGGTCGGGTTGCCCTCGGGGCGTTCGGAATCCTCACCTACGTGGATATGAAGGTCGTGCCGACCTTCCAACTGCGGGCAGTGGAGGAGCCGCGCCGCCTCGACGATGTTTTGGGCCACTTTGACACGACGGTGACGTCGGTGGATCACTTCGAGTTCTATTGGATTCCCCACACCAGGTGGGCACTCACCAAGACCAACCAGCGGACGCAGGATCCACCCGAGCCGAGGTCGCGTGCCTCGGTTTGGTGGAACAAAACGATCATGGAGAATTATGCCTTCGGGGCGGTGTGTGCTACCGGGCGCGCGTTCCCCTCGTTGATACCGCGACTCGCCACCGCGCTTCCCTCCACGGGTCGCCATGAATTCGTCGAGGAGAGCCATCGTGTCTTTGCCACGCGCCGTTTGGTCAAGTTCCATGAAATGGAATACTCCATTCCGCGCGAGCGGTTGGTGGAGGCAATGACGCGGATCGTGGACGAGGTTGAGCGGTCGGATTTGAGGATCAGTTTTCCGGTGGAGGTGAGGGTTGCCGGAGCCGACGATGTACCACTTTCCACGTCGTACGGGCGTGAATCGGCGTACATCGCCGTGCATATGTACAAGGGCATGGTCTACGAGCCGTATTTCCGGATGATCGAGCGGATTCTCCTACCGTTGGAGGGTCGTCCGCACTGGGGAAAGATACACTTTCAAAGTGCCGAAACCCTGCAATCGCGCTACGAGCATTTCGACGCGTTTCGTGCCATGCGCCGGCAACTCGACCCGAGCGGAAAGTTCCTCAACCAGTACGTTGAGCGGGTGCTGGGATGCTGACCTCGTGTCGCTGCTGAATGCAGTATTCGTCTGAGCACCTTCGCCTCACTCGGTATCGCCGAGCAGCTCGTGACCGGAATGGGTCGACGCGGTATCACCGAGCCAACCGCCATTCAGACCATGACCGTTCCCGATGGTTTGGCGGGGCGGGACGTTTGCGGTAAGGCGCCGACCGGCTCGGGGAAAACCATCGCGTTCGGGCTGGTGTTGGTGTCGAGGCTGAGACGTGCAAAACCGTCGGCACCCACGGGTTTGGTACTCGTTCCCACGCGCGAGCTCGCATCCCAGGTATGTGCGGAGATCGATTTGCTCGATTCCGGGCGCACGTTGCGCGCCACCGCAGTATTCGGCGGCGCGGGTTACGGGCCCCAGGTACGACGGATTTCCTCCGCAAGCGTTGTGGTGGCCACGCCCGGACGTTTGGAGGATTTGATCAGTCGCCGCGACATCGATCTGCGATCGGTACAAATCGCAGTGCTGGATGAAGCCGATCGGATGGCGGACATGGGATTCCTTCCGGCAGTCAAGAAGATTCTCGACCGCCTCCCGGCGACCCGACAGGTCTTGTTGTTTTCGGCAACCCTCGATGGGGCGGTATCGGAATTGATTACGCGTTACCAGCGAAATCCGGCTCGCCATGACGCGAGTTCGCCCGAGACCGAGCCGGATATCGAGCACGTGTTCGAGTTGATTCCGAAGGACAGACGATTGCGGCGTATCGCCGAATTGCTGGACCAGCACGAGCAAATCATCGTGTTCTGTCGCACCAAGCACGGATCGGATCGCGTGGCCCGACAATTGGAGGCCGATGATGCACGGTGTGCGGTCATCCACGGGAATCGCAGTCAGGCCCAGCGGGAACGAGCGCTCGACGATTTTCGTCGAGGTCGTGCTCGAATCCTCGTTGCCACGGACGTTGCGGCCAGGGGTATCCACATCGACGACGTGCCCTGCGTCGTGCATTGGGACCCACCCGACGACCCGAAGGACTACGTGCACCGCTCAGGGCGCACGGGTCGAGCCGGCGCACGGGGAGTGGTCGTTTCGTTCGTCGACCCTTCACAACGAAGATCCGTCATGCGCGACATGCGAAGCATCGGTATCGACGTGCACTTCGTCGACGGCAAGCCACCATCACGTGCCCGGCCGGGCGAACTCGGTTGGCTCGCAAGCCGGGTGCAACGACCCGTGGAGTTCTCCGGCAGCGAGTGAGGCTCAGCCAAAGACGATGTCGTGTGGTCGTACCGGCACGCGCGGCAATTCCTTGCCCGTTGCCTGACGAATGGCCGCGACGATGGCGGGCGTCACCGAGATGCACGGGGGTTCGCCGATTCCCTTGGCTCCCAGCGGTGCCTGGGGTTCGGGTTCCTCGATCATGCTGACCACGACCTCGGGGGCGTCGAGTGCCGTGGGTAGTAGATAGTCGGTGAACGACGGATTCCTCATCCTTCCGTTCTCGAGCACGATCTCTTCCATCACTGCCAGACCAAGGCCTTGAGCGATACCACCTTCCACCTGGCCGAGCGCCGCAAGTGGGTTCAATACGCGTCCGACATCCTGTGCGGTGGCAACCTGCACCACCTTTACGAGACCAAGTTCCGTGTCGACATCGACCACCGCTCGGTGCGCGACGAAAGCGAAGGCGACGTGGCAATTGCCTTGGCCGTTTTCATCCAATTCCTCGGTTGCGCGATGGTGGTGTTCGAACGTCTCGTCGAAGGTGAGATCCTTCGAAGCCTCCGTAACCGTCACCCGCAACGTTCCCATGCTGTCCACCACGTCCGTTCCATCGATGACCAGGCGGAGGGGGTCGACGTGGTGCGTTGCTGCTACGTGCTCGAAGAGACGTTCCCGCACGAGTCGACATGCACCATCGACCGCACCACCGCTCATCCATGTTTGACGCGATGCCGACGTACTGCCTGCACTCCCGATGGCGGTGGAAATCGGCTCGAGGAGTACCGTGTCGACTCCTAGCACCGTACGCGCAATCTGTTGTGCAAGGACGACGAATCCCTGGCCCACCTCCGCGGTGGCGAACTGCAGCGTGGCCACCCCGTTGGCGAGACGACATCGTGCGGTTGCGTAGTCGTCGAAGCCCTCGCTGTACATCAGATTCTTGATGGAGACACCCCAGCCGATGCCTCGTGTGATGTTGCCGCGACGTGCGGTCAAGCCTGCCCCGCCCGGAATGAGCAACGGATCGGGGTCCGCGGGCAACGGCTCGGGTAGCGGTATCGCGGCGGTCTCGCGGATACAACGTTCAACGGGGGCGACGCTGTCCATGACCTGGCCGGTGATCAGACGGTCACCGGTGCGCATCGCATTCTTCAGTCGTATGTCGACGGGGTCCAGTCCGCAGGCAGCGGCGAGCTTGTCCATCTGGGACTCGTGGGCGAAGCACGCCTGCACGACTCCGAAACCGCGCATTGCGCCGCACGGGGGATTGTTCGAACGAACGGCGTAACCGTCGACGGTTGCCATCTCGCACTTGTACGGCCCTTGCATGTGGGTAACCGCGTTGATGAGAACCGCCGACGAGGTGGACGCGTAGGCACCACCGTCGAGGACGACTCGGGCCTCCACTCTGCGCAGGGTTCCATCCCAGTCGGCGTGGTGACGCATGAAGATTCGTGCCGGATGGCGATGAATATGCCCGAAGAACGACTCTTCACGTCCGTACTGCATCTTGATGGGTCGACCCGTCGTGAGTGCCAGCAGGCAACAATGAACCTGCAGGCTGATGTCCTCCCTGCCTCCGAATGCACCGCCCACGCCGCCGAGCGTGAGACGAACCTTCTCGATCGGCAGATCGAGGCACGCTGCGATCTGTTTCTGATCCTCGTGCAACCACTGTGTGGCGACGAACAGTTCGACACCACCTCCTGCGTCGTCGGGCAGTGCCAATGCAGCTTCCAGCCCGAGGAATGCCTGATCCTGCATGCCGACGTCGTAGTAGCCCTCCACCACGACGTCACCCACGAACGATTGGTCACCACGAATGATGCGTTGTCTGCGGATCACGTTGCCGTCGGGATGAATGGCGGGAAATGAACCGGAGATCGCATCCTCTGCGTCGACGAGCGGCGGGAGCACCTCGTAGTCGACACGAATGGCATCGAGCGCCCGACGCGCAGTTTCGGGATGATCGGCTGCCACTGCCGCCACGGGTTCACCGGCATACCGCACCATCTCGCTGGCGAAGACCGGCTGATCGCTGGCGATGAGTCCGTACGTCAGTTGTCCCGGAACGTCCTTGGCGGTGATCACCGCACTCACCCCGTTGATGGCCAGTGCTCCGGAGACGTCGATCGAGACGATCCGGGCGTGCGGATGGGGGCTTCGTAGTGTCGCGCCCCACAGCATGCTGTCCGCCCACGCATCGGACGAGAACGCGAACCGACCCTGTACCTTCGGGATGCCATCGGGTCGTAGCGCCGATGATCCGAGGGCTCCTCGTCGTTGGGTTGACGTCTTGGTGGTCATGGTGATGGGTCGTCTCCGCTACTTCGCCTGCATCGCACGGCGCTGGTCGCGAGCACGTTCCACCGCGGCGAAGATTCGCCCGTAGCCGGTGCAGCGGCAGATGTTGCCACTGATTGCTTCTTTGATGGCCAATTCATCGGGGCTCGGGTTGCGATCGAGCAGGTGATGCACCGCAACGATGAGGCCCGGGGTGCAGAAACCGCATTGCACGCCACCGGCTTCGACGAAGGATTGTTGAACGTCGGTTGGCTCACCGTCGAGCGATAGCCCTTCGACGGTGGTGATGTCCGCGTCGACCGCAGTTGCCGCCATCACGAGGCACGAGCAGACGGCCTCACCGTCCATCACCACGGTGCACGAACCGCATTCCCCCTGCTCGCAGGCTCCCTTCGTACCGGGCAGGCCGAGGCGTTCGCGCAGAACGTACAGCAGGCTTTCACCGGCCCAGGCGTCCTTCACCTCGTGCTCGATTCCATTCACCGTGAGTCGGTATATCTCGTTGCTCATCGTGGTGACTTTCCATGGTCGTTGGCTCGCAGGAGCAGGCGTTCGACGAGCACCGCGATGGCATGGCGTCGATACGAGGCGGTGGATCGATGGTCGTCGATGGGAGAGCATTCCGCGGCAGCGCGTCGACCAAACTCGCGGGCGAGTTCCGGTGTAACGGTCAGTGGGGCTGCGAGGTTCGTCTGCGATGCCAGCCATGCTTCGGCCTCGCGCGTCCGCACGACGGTCGGGGCGACCGCACCGAGAGCCACGCGGATGGTGCCGCCGAGGGCGTCGTGCACCACGCAGACAGAGGCAGCAGAGATGACCATTGCGTTGCGCGTTCCCACCTTGGCGTAGCCCTGGAACCCGTTGAGGACCGGCAAGGTGACGGCCACGATCACCTCATTGGGCTGGCGCGCGTTCTTCTTTACCCCGAGCATGAATTCATGGATCGACAGATCGCGGGACGCATCCAGACTCTGGAGGTGCACGGTGGCATCGAGTGCAGAAAGGACCGGTAGTCCGTCGCCCGCAGGTGAACACGTTCCGAGATTGCCGCCCAGTGACCCCGCTGCGCGAATTTGCGGCGATCCGACCGTGCGAGCCGCTTGGGCGAGTGCCGGAAGATGGTGACAGAGAGGGGAGCGTTCCATCTCCGCGTAGGGAATGCCGGCACCGAGGCGGATGGTTTGGGAATCCTCGGCGATGTGCCAGCGCTTGAGTTCGTTTACTCGTCGAAGGGCGACGACGTCGTGCAATGTCGTGCGATTGAAGTTGACCTCGACCATCAGGTCGGTACCGCCCTGCACCAGGCGTGCTCCCGGGTGATCGTGCAACGCCTCCAGTGCCTGTTGCAACGACGTGGCATTGACGACCGTCATAGGTTCGGGCTCCAATCCGAGAAGGCGTCGATCATGGATTTCACGTCACCAAGCGGGTACAGGATGGGGCACGTGGCACCATTGCGCATGTAGTGCTCCACCTGAGCGCGTGCATCGGCGGGCGTGCCGCTGGCGGTGAGCATCTGAACGATCTCGTCGGGAACGAACTTGGACGCCGCTACCACCTGCTGGTGCGTCGCCGGCCATGTGAGCACGCTTCCCACCTTGTCGAGCAGCGATTGGGGCACCCCCGAGGCCTTCATGATGTGTGGCTGTTGGCCAAGGTATTGGGTGACCATTTGGCGTGCCATGTCGAGGGCGGTCGCGCGGTCTTCATGCACGCTGCACACGACGAGTTGCGGACGATCGATCGACTCGAGTGAGCGACCCGCCTTGGCTGCGCCCCGTTCCAATGCCTCCAGTGCTTTTGCGTTGTACTCGGGGGACACCAGGTAGTTCAGGACCACGCCGTCGGCGATTTCACCGGTGAGTTCCATCATCTGCATGCCGGTGGCGCCGATGTAGATCGGCACGTCCTTCTTTCGGCGTTCCTGATACACGTAGTCGAGCTCGACTCCGTCGAGTTGCACGAACTCTCCCTGCATCGTGACGGTTTCGTTGTTCAGGAGTGCGCGAACCGCGGTAACGATCTCACGCATGGCACGCAGGGGTCTGCTGCGATCGATACCAACTTTCTTGGCAAGTGGATCCCACCAGGCGCCGATGCCCAGCAATACTCGACCGGGCGCAAGATCATCGAGCGTGCTGAAGGTTGCAGCGAGACGTGCGGGATTCCGGCTCCAACAGTCGACCACTCCCGAGCCGACCTTCAGCTTCGTGGTGACCGATGCGAAGGCGGCCATCGGCACGGTTGCTTCACGTACGAGACGACTCTCGGCTTGCCACACCGCCTCGAAACCCTTGGATTCGGCGTACTTGGCGAACTCCATTCCCTCACGCAGTGGGTGGGCATCCTGCAGGTACAACGCGACTCGTGCGGCCATGGTTACAGGTCCTCCATTCGGCGGTGTAGACGAGCGGCAGCTTCGGCGGCCTTCGCTCGAATCTCGACCTCGTCGACCAGCGTCGTCGTCCCCCGATCGACGATGATTCGGGGACTCGATGAGCCATCCGTGGCGGTCTCGACGCGCTCGACTCGCATGCCGGTGGTGAAAGCGGCGTGCCATGCATCATCGGCATGCGGATATCGCCATGTCACTCGATCATCCTTGGATTGAGGGAACAACTCTCGGGTATTGTCCAGCCAGCCCGATACCACGTCGGGTGTTGCGGTTTGATCGAACTCGCGTAGCCGCACGTATGCGAGACGGAATTCTTCGTACATGTCGGATCCGATGCCGTCGGATCCGAGTACCACGGTGTTGGGGCGAGTGGTGGGTGCGGCATACCCGACACCGTTGTTCATGTTGGAGCGGGGGTTGTGGGCGAGGCGGCCGGGCAGTGTGCGGTCGAGGTGCACACCATGCACGATGAGCCATTCGTCCGTTGCGTGTGGGGCCAGGCGTGCGGCAGCCTGCGAGTCGTCGATCGCCTCGGCAACATGTACGTGCACGCCCACGTTCAACGATGTGGCCAAGTCTGCGGCCGCGGCGATGGTTTCATTGCTGCAGGTGAATGCGGCATGGAGTCCGACCATGCCGGCCTTGCCCGAGCGGATGTGACGCTCGCACTCCTCGAGACCGCGCTTGGCACCTTTCGTCATCGGGGAAAGAGGGGATACCTTCTGGTGCAGCGTGTCGTCGTCGCGCCAGCGATCCGTTGCTCCGTAGCACGTGCGCACACGAACCCCTACCTCGCTGCAGGCGCGGTCGATCGCCTCCAGCGATCCCTCGATGGCGCGGGGCGATTCATGGTGATCCACGATGCAGGTGGTTCCCGCCAGTACTGCCTCGACTGCACCGAGTTTTGCCGACCAGTAGATGGTGTCGAGGTCGAGGGCAGCATCGAGGCGCCACCATACGAGTTCGAGCATGTGGGGGAAACTTGTGGCGACTCCTCGCGATGCCGGCATGCCTCGAGCCATGGCGGAGTACAAGTGGTGGTGGGCGTTGACCAAACCGGGTGTCACGCTGAGCATGTCTGCTCGGTGTGCGGAGATGGCGTTCATTCGTCGTCTCCAACTCGGCGCATCGGCAGCGTGGTGCGCCACTGACCGTCGAGGTCGTGCAGTGCTGCGGCCACGGCGCCCGCCGTCGGCACGAGTCCGATCTCTCCGACGCCCTTGATTCCGTACGGAGCATTCGGCTGTGCGCGCTCGACGAGGATGACATCCATCGGTGGCACGTCCTTGGCTCGCAGGATGCCGAGGCTTCGCAGCGTCATATTCGTGGGGAATCCCGTTTCCGGATCACTGGGAAAGTCCTCGGTCAGTGCATAACCAAGACCCATGTGGATGCTGCCTTCGATTTGTCCCTCGCAGAGCGTGGGGTTCATCGCGCGTCCAACGTCGTGCGCAGCAACCACACGTTCGACATTGCCCGTCTCGCGGTTGAGGACGGTCATCTGGGCTGCGTAGCCGAACGTGGAGTGAATGATTGGGCTGGTTACCTTCGGGTCGCCGAGTTTGGTGGTCCAGTCGACGCGGTATTCACCTAGATGGTCCACGCCGCGAGTGAGTCCAGCCGCCTTGGCCGTGTTGCATGCAGCGTGCACGGCACCCGCACCCATCAACGTGCCGCGCGATCCCGTGGTCTGTCCCAGCCCGAGTTCGCGCGTGGTGTCGACGATGACCCGTATCTTTCCGGGGTCGATGTCCAGAACGCCGCCGAGTTCCTCGATTGCGACCTGGATGGCGATGGTATTGATGCCCTGACCCATCTCGGTCCATCCGTGACGAATCTCGAGCGTTCCGTCGTGTTCGATGCGAACCACGGCCTTGGTGACTTCCTTGAATCCATTGCCGAGCCCACTGTTCTTCAGACCGAGACCGAGCCCCACCGCACTACCTGCTGCGCGTGCCGCGTCGTAATGCGGTTTGATGGCCTCAAGACAGGCGAGAGCCCCATCGCAACCGTCGTCCATGATTTGGCCGGGACCCCATACCATGCCGGGGCGAATCACATTGCGTCGACGTATCTCCCAACCGCTGAGGCCAACTCGCTCGGCCAAACGGTCGAGCATGCCTTCCATCGCAAACTGTGCCTGGTTGGCACCGAAACCGCGGAACGCACCACCGACCGGGTTGTTCGTGCGCACGGCAATGGACTCCACGTCGATGTTGGGCAGGTGGTAGGGACCACTTGCGTGGCCGGCCATGCGTTCGAGCACCTTCATGCCGACACTCGCGTACGCTCCGGAGTCACCGACTGCACGCACGCGCAACGCCGTGAGCATGCCATCGGTATCGCAGGCCATCCGGTATCTCATGCGGATGGGATGCCGTTTTGCGTGCATGAGAAAGGATTCTTCGCGCGAGAGCACACACTTCACGGGCGCGTCGACCAGCCAGGCGGCGAGTGCGGCGTGGGCTTGGTTCGACATGTCTTCCTTGCCACCGAATGCACCGCCGTTGGTGACGAGTTCGACGGTGACTCGGGCGTCGTCGATTCCAAGAACGCGAGCGATGTCGTTACGGTCGTCCCAAATTCCTTGCCCGCCCGAGTAGACGTGCAATGTTCGCGAGGTCCCCGTGCCTGCCGGTACCGCAAGCGTGGCCTCGGGTTCGAGGAATGCATGCTCGATTCTCTGTGTTTGGAAGGTTTCCTCGATCACGTGTGCGCTCGAGGCGAATGCAGCGTCGACGTCACCACGCGCATAGGTGCTGGTGCTGAGGATGTTGTCGTTGGTTCGCCACACGGCGACTTCCGGGGAGGACAGCGCGACGTCGACGTCGGTGATGGGAGCATGAACTTCGTAGTCGACCCGGATTAGTTTTGTTGCCGCACGTGCGTTGAGGCGCGAATCGGCAACGACGATTGCGAGCACGTCACCGGCGTACGAGGTACGACCACCCACGGGAATCATCACTGGCCAGTCCTTGTGGATGATGCCGACCATCAGTTCCCCCGGGATGTCGGCAGCGGTGTAGACCGCCCTAACACCTTCGGACTTCCGAGCGTCATCCACGTCGATTCGCGTCACTGTCGCTCGCGCGTGTGCGGTGAAATGGAGCGCCGCATGGAGCATCCCGGAGATTCGAATGTCGTCGACGTAGCCGCGGTCACCGAGTGCCAGTGATTCGGCTTCGTACTTGGGCGTTCGGCTCCCGATTCCTGCGACGGGTGGCATCGCAGGTATCTCGTTGCGCGCAACGCATTCGATTGCATCGAGGATCTTTGCGTACCCGGTGCAACGACACAGGTGTGCACCCAGGTGTCGCGCCATGTCTTCGCGCTTGAGTGTCGATCCTTTCTTGTCGATCTGGGCCTTTGCGCGCACGACGATTCCCGGGATGCAGAATCCGCACTGCAGCCCGCCGCATGCCGCAAAGGCCGAAGCGAACCTTGCCCGCTCAGTTTCCGGGACACCCTCGAGTGTGACGACGGATTTTCCGTCGACTTTCTCGAGGCTGGTCTGGCACGAAACCACCGCCTTGCCTTCGATGAGGACGGTGCAACACCCACACTGACCGCTCGGTGAACACCCATCCTTGGGTGACGTGATGTCGAGTTCCTCGCGAAGTGCCGAGAGCAGATGTGGGTGTGACTGCCGGACCACGACGGGGCTTCCGTTGACGATCAGGGATGTCACCTTTACAGTTTGTCAAAGACCACCCCCACCTCCAACGGATGGCCGGAGGGGCCGTTGCGGCCGCTCAGTCGGGGGTTGTGGGCAATTCCGAGCCGTCAGAACGCGTGCGTGGACCTCGTTGTGACGTCAGCCGGGTGTACACCTCGGGGCGTCGGTAGAAGTCCATGTCGAACAGTGTGTTTTGGTAGTTCTTGCACCATTCAAGGTCACAGTCGGCCACGACGACTTCATCGCCGTTGCCGACGGTCTTGGCCAGGATTTCTCCCGATGGTGCGATGATCTGGGATTCGGCAAGGGAGTCCACGCCCTCCTCGCAGCCGCCCTTGGCCACGCCCACCACGAAGGTGCCATTCTGATACGCGCCCGACTGCATCACGAGCGTGTTGTGGAAACCGGCAAGTCGGTCTTGACTCGGATCGGGAAGATAACTGAGCGGTGTGTTGTAGCCGCACAGGATGAGTTCCACACCCTGCAATCCCATCTCCCGATACGTCTCGGGCCATCGGCGATCGTTGCAAATCATCATGCCGATGCGTCCCGTAAACGCGGTCCAGACACCGAAGCCTTCGTTGCTCGGCTGAAAGTAGTAACGCTCGGCGTGCTGGAATTTGCGTTTCGGTTCATGCGTTGCATGACCCGGCACGTGAACCTTCCGGTACGAACCGACGATCGAGCCGTCGCGTTCGACGAGGATTTGTGTGTTGAATCGCTCACCCGCGGCGGTGAGCTCGGCGTAGCCGAGTGAGAACCCGACCGATCGTTCCCTTGCTGCCTCGAACAGCGGGGCGGTGATCGTCGATGGCATTTCCCGTTCGTAGTAGTGGTCGGCTTCGGAGATGTTCTCGACGAACCATCTCGGAAAGAAGGTGGTGAGGGCCAGTTCGGGGAACACCACGAGGTGAGCCCCCCGATCGGCGGCATTGTGCAGCAGCGCGCACAACCTCGACACGACGGATTCGCGAGCATCGGATGCCTGTACCGGACCCATTTGCGCCGCCGCCACACGCACGATCCGTGGAGAGCCGCGCAGTTCTCCGCGCATTAGAAATTGGTCCCTGCGAGTCGCAACATCACATCAAGGAGGATGTTCGCACCTGAAACGAGGTCGGCTTCGTCGGTGTGTTCGTTCACGTTGTGGCTGAGTCCGCCATGGCTGGGAACGAAGATCATGCCCGTTGGACACAGGCGTGCGAGCATTTGTGCATCGTGTCCGGCACCCGAGGGCATGCGTTGGACGGAGTTACCACGATCACGCGCCACGGATTCGACCAGGTCCACCACGCGATCATCGAAAATGACGGGTTCGAATCGCGCCAGCGGGCGGCGAACGATTCGCACGCGCTCTGCGACGGCGAGTTCTTCGCAGAACCTGGCGATGTCGGCCTCGGCCGATTGCAGTATCGATTCATCGGTATTGCGAACGTCGAGTGTCATCACCACCTTGGATGGCACCACGTTGGTGAGGTTCGGATGAACGTCGATCTTGCCCACGGTGCACACCTGGTTGCCGGCGAGGCGTGTCGCCAGATCGCGCAGGAATACGGTCAGTTTGGCCGCCGCAAATGCGGGATCCTTGCGCAGGTGCATCGGCGTGGTTCCTGCATGGTTGCTTTGGCCTTCGATCGTTACTTCCTGCCAGGAGATGCCCTGCACACCCGTGACGGCGCCGATGCGAACCTGGTTGACCTCCAGCAGCGGCCCCTGCTCGATGTGGAGCTCCACGAAGGCGTGCGGCACCACACCCGGACACGGAGTGGCTCCGAGGTAGCCGATACGTTCCAATTCATCGCCGAGTCGGGTTCCATCGATACCGATCACATCGTGTGCCGTTTCGGGCAACATACCGCCGACGTAGACGAGGGACCCCAGCATGTCGGGCGCGTACCGCGCACCCTCTTCGTCCGTGAAGATTCCCACGGCGAGCGGACGCCGTGGTTCGATACCACGTTCCTGGCAGGTCTCGATGACCTCGAGTCCGGCGAGCACGCCGTAGTTGCCGTCGTAGAGACCGCCGGTGCGCACGGTGTCGATGTGCGAGCCGGTCATCACCGGCGCGCCCGTACCAACCTGCCAGGTTCCAACGATGTTTCCGACCACGTCGATGGCGACGTTCATGTTCAGGTCCCGCATCCACGCCACCACGAGATTGCGGCCGTCGCGGTCGGCATCGGTCAGTGCGAGACGGTTGCAGCCCCCACCTGGAAGCCCGCCCACCTCGCCGAGTGCCATGATTCGCTTCATCAGGCGACGGTCGTTGATGTCCACTCGAGTGCCATGTGGGGGGACGAACTCCGCCGAGCGCACCGCGCCATTCTATGAATGGCAGACTTGTGCACCGATGATGAATGAAACAGTGCAATGACCGGTATCGACCGCAGCGTCTTGGCGGGGCTCATGGCGCAGGAGACGGACCGGTTCGTCACGACGCATCCGCGTTCCGGTGAACACGCCCGATCGGCGTCATCGCTCGTTGGTGGAGTTCCGATGCCGTGGATGCGTCGGTGGCCCGGACCATTTCCGCTCGTACTCGAGGCCGCGAACGGTGCACGCTTTACGGATATCGATGGTCACGAGTACGTGGACCTGTGTCTCGGTGACACCGGTGCGATGACGGGTCATGCGCACCCCGCGGTGGGGCGGGCAATCGCCGAGCAACTGGGTCGTGGCGCAACGGTGATGTTGCCGACCACCGATGCCAGTTGGGTGGGCGACGAATTGGCTCGTCGCTTCGGCCTGCCAAAGTGGCAGTTTGCACTGAGTGCCACGGATGCGAATCGTTTCGTGCTCCGCTTTGCACGCGGAATCACGGGTCGGCCCAAGGTGCTCGTGCACGACTGGTGCTACCACGGCACCGTCGACGAAACGCTCGTCGTTGCGATGGGCGATCGTACGGTGAGTAGACCCGGTGCGATCGGACCTCAGGTGAATCCCGCGCTCACGACGCGCGTGGTGCAGTTCAACGATCTGGCGGGTCTCGAGGAGGCGGCAGCCATTGGCGACGTGGCGTGCATGTTGATCGAACCCGCGCTCACCAATATCGGCATCGTGTTACCGGAACCCGGCTACCTGGAGGGCGTTCGCGAGATCACACGACGGTACGGCATCTTGTTGATCATCGACGAGACGCACACCATTTGTGCGGGGCCTGGTGGCTGTACCGCGGCATGGGGGCTGGAGCCGGACATCGTGGTGATCGGCAAGACGATCGGCGGGGGAACTCCGGTCGGGGCCTACGGGTTTTCGGCCGATGTGGCGGCGCAGGTTGCCGCGTTGCAGGATCATGACGGAATCGACGTTTCTGGAGTGGGCGGAACGCTCGCTGGCAACGCACTGTCGATGGCGGCCGTTCGGGCAACGCTGACGCATGCACTGCTTCCGGAACAGTTTGCCCATACGGTGCAACTGGCGAAGGAATGGACGAACGGTGTACAGGACGCCTACGAGCGCCGGGGTCTTTCATGGAGCGTCCAGCAACTCGGTGCACGTGCCGAATACTGGTTTTGTCCACCACCACGGACCGGCGCCGACGCGGCTGCGGCGGTCGACCATGAACTCGATGCATTCATGCACCTGTGGGCAATTAATCGCGGCGTCCTGCTGACGCCGTTCCACAACATGGCGTTGTTCTCACCCTTCCATACGCAGGCCGATGTCGATGCCCATACCCGGCAGTTCGACGCCGCTCTCTTGGCTTTGACGGGCCGTTAAGTACATCTCAGGATGGGATGGCTGGGTGCTGGTCTGGTGGACATCGGCGCGGGGAACACAGTGTGGGTTCTCGTCGTCATGCTCTTGGCCGCCCTCGTGCAGGCCCTCGGAGGGTTCGGTTTCGCCCTCATGGCGGTTCCTCTTGCCGCTCTCGTCGTGGATCTCGAATTGGCGGTGGTCGCTGTGAGTGTCGGCTCCCTCGTCAACACGGCCCTGCTGTGTGCTCGTACGTATCGGCGAGTGGAACGCAAGGTTGCCGTGCGCTTCAACGTTCCGGCCCTCATCGGTATGCCGATCGGGCTGTGGGTCCTGCGGACCGCGCCACAGAACCCCCTCAAGGTGATGCTGGGAGTCATCATCGTCGTTGCAACGCTTGCATTGATGCGGTCGGCATTCCGAGTGCCGGGTGATTCCATGTTGAAGCCCGCTGCGAGGGCCGCGGTTGATGTAATTGCCGGATGGCTATCGGGCATTCTTTCGACGTCCACCGGAACCAACGGGCCACCCCTCGTGCTTGCATTGGCGTCCCGACGTCTCTCGCCCGAAGTTTTTCGTGCGACATTGGCGTTCACGTTCACCGTCACCGGCTCATTGAGCCTCGCGATGTTCGCCGTGTCCGGAATGGTGTCGCGCGATGCCCTGACGATCGCCGCCGTTGCCGTTCCGCTGATCCTGCTCGGTCAGGGTGTGGGGATTCGATTGCAGCCGAAACTGTCCAATCGACGCTTCGATCGACTCGTGTACGTCTTGCTCATCCTGAGCGGATTGTCGGTCGGGATATCGGGAGTGACGGGCTGATACGTAGGCGTTGTTCGTCGTTACCGGCCGAACCAGCCGAGCCACGCCTCCTTGGACTTCGGCTTGAAGATTGCGTTGCTGTTGCGAATGGTCCCCATCGGACCGTGGGACTCCGTCGAATAGCGATGACCCGGGTAGACGACCGTGTCGTCGGGAAGGCTGGAAAGTTTCTGCAAGCTGTCGTACATGTCCTCGGGGTTGCTGCCAGGTAGATCGGTACGACCGCAGCCATCGAGGAACAGGGTGTCGCCGGACACCAGTCGCCCCTCGACGAGAAAGCATTGACTGCCCGGTGTGTGACCCGGTGTGTGGAGCAGCGTGACGGGCACGTCGCCCACCATCACCACGTCGCCCGGCTCGTGTACGGACAGATGCGATCGGTGCACGCCGGTCACCTTCGTCACCCACTCCGCTTCGGCTCGTTGAACGTGCACGGGAACGGAACAATGCTCCAGGAGAGCGGCGATTCCCTCGATGCGATGGCCCATCATCGATCCACCGACGTGGTCGGGATGGTAGTGGGTGGCGAGCACTCCCGTCACCGTCATGTGGTCCTGCGATACGGCGTCGATGAGGGACTTCACGTCGTACGCCGGATCGACGAGCAAACACTCGCCGGTCGATCTGTCGCCGATCACGTAGACGAAGTTCACCATCTGTCGTGCCATGTCGTCGTCACCTGCGAAGTCTCGACCCGAGAGCAACTGGCGGAAGTACAACCGGTCCATCACGTGAACGAAACTATCCGTCCATCGGGATACCCCGCGGCAATTACCCTGAAGGGGTGACTTCACGCAACCTCGAGTCGCACTCTCCACTGCGCTATGCGGTCGTTGGCACGGGAATGATGGGTGTCGAGCACATCTATGCGTTGGGTGCGATACCCGGCTGCGAAGTGGTTGCGCTGTGCGATCCGCACGAGGCGAGTCGGTCCCGTGCACTGGCCGCCTTGTCGCGTTCCGTTGCCGAGTTCGCCTCGGTGGGGGAGTTGGCGGCGCACGGAGGATTCGACGTGGCGGTGGTGGCATCGCCGAACTTCACGCATCGTTCGGTCGTTGAAACCCTGCTTGCCACCAACGCCCATATCCTCATCGAGAAGCCACTGTGCACCACGGTGGACGACTGTCGCGCCGTCATCGAGGCAGAGCGGAGCTTGAACGTGCCGGGTCGCGTGGTGTGGGTGGGGTTGGAATACCGCTACATGGCGCCAACCAAACGATTGCTGGAACACACGCGCAGTGGGAGCCTTGGATCCCTTCGGATGCTCGCGATACGTGAGCATCGTTTCCCGTT
The DNA here is from genome assembly GCA_017856115.1 of Actinomycetota bacterium. GTDB lineage: Bacteria > Actinomycetota > Acidimicrobiia > Acidimicrobiales > Ilumatobacteraceae > F1-60-MAGs027. The sequence continues at coordinate 77,510 of JAFMFM010000001.1, forward strand.
CCTAGTGAAGGTGAACGACTGGAATCGATTCTCCGTAAATACCGGCGGCACACTCGTTGAAAAGTGCTGCCATTTTTTCGACCTGATGCGTTTGATGCTGGGAAGCGAACCCGTACGTGTGTACGCGTCGGGGGCCCAGGATGTGAACCACCTGGACGAGCGGTACGACGGCAAGGTGCCCGACATCCTCGACAATGCGATGGTCATCGTGGACTTTGCGAACGGCGAACGAGCGTCACTTGACCTGTGCATGTTCGCGGAAGCCACCAAGAACGAGCAGGAGATTTCCGTGGTCGGTGACCTCGGAAAAGCCGAGGCACTTGTAACGGAGGGAGTCGTACGATTCGGCCTACGGGCGAATGGATGGTTCCAGTGCGAGGAGGAGAGACTGGGTCACGGTGACATTCCCGACGTCGTTCTGGAACACGGTGCGCATCACGGCTCCTCCTGGCGTCAGCACCTTGCGATGCAGGCGGCCATTCGTACCGGATCCCCAGCGGAGGTCTCCCTGCGTGACGGTCTGATGTCGGTGGCGATGGGGCAAGCCGCCCATCGCAGCATCGACGAGGGCCGTCCCATTCTCATGGCCGAGGTGGTCGACTAAGCCGTCCGGCGAGCGCGTGCGATCGGAGTCTTCGGCCGTCACAGCAACGCGTCGAAGATGCGTTGCCTGATTCGTGGTGATGCTCCATGACGCGCCTCGTGCGAGTCGATCGACTCGCTCAGTTTCAGCAATGCATTGATTCCGAGGAATCTGAATGGCTCGGGTTCCCAAAGTGGCGAGTGGTGATTGATGAACGGCAGTCGAGTGAGCGGTGTGTCGCGTTGATGCCAGGTGTCGACGAGCATACGGGCGAAGAGATTCGTGGCGGCGACTCCGTCACCGGTGTAGCCGCCAAGTCGGGCGTAACGCGCGGACCTGTTCAACGTCATCGTTGGGATCCAGTCGCGTGGCACGCCGAGTGGACCACCCCAACGATGGGTAATGCTTGCATCTGCGACCGCCGGAAAGTGGCGAGCTATCGATTCGGTGATACGACGATGCGTGGAGGTATCCAGATCGAACGAATCCCTCACTCGCGATGCAAAATGGTACGGTGCACCTCGTCCACCAAAGGCGATGCGATTGTCGGCAGTGAGTTGGGCATAGATCACCATGTTGCCCCCATCGTTGAACGTGACGCGATTCGTCCAGCCGAGGTCGGAAACCACGGCAGCACTCAGCGGCTCGGTGGCCACCATTAACGAATAGAGCGGCACTACGCGGCGTTTGGTTTGGTGAAACCCGTTGGAGTATCCCTCCGTTGCCTGTACGACGAGTGCTGCTCGCACGTGTCCGTGATCGTGTTCGACCATGCCGTCACGGATCTCGTGAACGACGGTGTCCTCCCAGAGGTGAACCCGTCGTGCCCGCAGCACCCGTGCGAGTCCAGTCACCAGGGCGTGCGGGTTCACCGTTGCGCAATGGGGACTGAAGATCGCACCGTACGTTTCCGCAAGACGCAGATGCTCGCGTACCTCGACAGGCGACAACCATCGCAGGTCGTCTCGGGTCATTCCAAGGTGATGTTGTCGACGAACCACTTCCTGGAGACGTGAGGCTTGAACCGTGGTCGAAGCCGACTGGATCGTTCCTCCGCGATGGAATTGGCACTCGATGGCTTCGGATTCAACTACGCGCTGGACCTCATCGATGCTGGCGAAACTTTCCCGGTAGGCAGCCAGCGCCGCGTCCCGACCGAAACGATCGGCAAGTTCGCTGGGCAGAAGCGGGAAAAATCCGCTGCACCAACCGCCGTTTCGTCCGCTGGCGCCGAAACCTATTCGACGCGCCTCCACCACCGCTATTCGCGTTCGTGGTTCTGCCTCGGAGAGGTAGAAGGCCGTCCAAAGTCCGCTGAGACCACCGCCGACGATGGCGACGTCGACCTCGGCCGCGCTCGGAGCCGCCTCGGGTTGCCAGTCGACCTGTGCCGTCTCGTGCCAGACGGGGAATGTGGCGGCGTCGCGGAGGGAATCCGTCATCACCGACTTTCAGCGAATCCAGAGATCGTAAATGTCGCGTTCCGGGTCGACCAGAAGCAGATTTTCTTCGTGGATTTGCATTGTGGTTCTGGTCGCGCCCGTGGGGCTCCATGTGCACTGCGATGAGCGGGCGAACAGGACGAGAGTATCCGCAAGGGAAGTGACGAGGTGGCGATGTGTCGGCGACGCACCAATGAAGTGTTCGACGTTGGGTGCGTCGATGTTGTCGAAGGTGAAGGGAATATCGAGTCCGTGACATGCCCCGAGTACGCCCTCGAACACCGGAGTCGGCCAGGTAAAAAAGTACGACCAGGTGGTGGCGCCCGTACGTGCCCGACCATCGATGATGCGCCAGGCCGGTACCCGGAACGATTCGTCGCTCTGCATGGCGGCAAGGAGTTGGGCGGGAGTGGATTCCGGTCGGAGTCGTTCGTAGGTGCGCCACGCCGCGTCCATGTTCGCCCCGAAACGTCGTGCAAACTCCGACTTGACGTCGTCCGTGGTCAGGTTGGCCGACGCCGGATTGAGCGCCACCCACAAGCGATTCTCATCGCGGACAGTTCCGATGACCAAGGGTCGCTGATCGCTGGCGATGAGGTCGTATGCGTCGGACGCCACCACGTCGCCACCCACGGTCGGGCTGAACATCGTGACGACATCCTTCGGGTCCTGCAACAACCGGCCCTGTGCTTGCAGGACGGCGGAGGTGTCGAGAGGGCGAACTTCGATGATCGATGAAACCCCCAGCTCCTTGGCGAGTAGCCGCTCGGATTGTGTGGCGCGTTCGGGTGTTCTCAGTTGTCCGAGCGAAGGGCTCATCGCCCACCCCTTGTGGAAGAGGTGTCGGGCGTCCGGCGCGCCAAAGAGCGCCAGCACACTGCATCCTCCAGCCGACTCGCCAAAGATCGTGACGTTGGAAGGGTCGCCCCCGAAGCGATGAATGTTGTCGCGTACCCATGAGAGCGCGGAGATCTGGTCTTGTAGACCGAGATCGCGGGCGCCGGAGAAACCGAAGGCTCCGAGACGATAATTCAGGCATACGACGACGCATCCACGCGCCGCAAGGTTGCTTCCGTCGTACCATGCGGCATTCGCGGTGCCGTTGGTGAAGGCACCACCGTGGATCCACACCAACACCGGAAGGCGCAACGAGGAGTCGATCGGATGGTGGACGTTGAGAGTCAGACACTCCTCGCTCATTGGGAGCTGCGTCGTTCCCATCGCCGTCTCGAGAAAGCCCGGCACCTGCGGGCATTGGACGGCGGATGGTAGCTGCTCGAAGATATCGACCGTCTCGGGACGGTCGAATCGTGCTGCCCGTGCGTACACGATGTTTCGGACGGTTTGCACCGACGGCTTCACGTTCTCAGGGTAGCCATCGGCGCGAGGGATACCGTGATGATGTGTTGCGACGTCGTGTGGAGCGGTTGATTGGCGCGGTGGTCGCCGATCGCTGGGAGACCTGGCAGTTCAGCGCAGCAATCAACAATCAAACCTCTCGTGGGCGACGATTCAAACGGATGGGCGATGGTTCGCTCATCGCTTTCCCGTGGGTGACCATTTACAACGAGGAATACATCGAGATCGGTAGCGACACCATGATTGGTCCGTATTGCGCGCTGTCGGCCGGAATGATGCCCGGTCAACGATGCGTGACATCGCCGGTGGTGCGAATTGGTGATCGTTGTCTCATCGGGCGGGGGAGCGGCATCGTGGGTCACCTCGCGATCGACATCGGCAACGACGTCTGGACGGGCCACCACGTATACATCACGGATCAGAATCATGGTTACGGCGACGTCCATCGCCCCATTTCCCAGCAAACCCAACCCGAACGTCCGGTATCGATTGGTGATGGTTCGTGGCTCGGGACGGGGACGGTGGTGCTCCCGGGTGCGTTGATCGGAAGACACGTTGCCGTCGGGGCGAACTCGGTGGTAACGGGATCTTTGCCGGACTACAGCGTTGCTGTTGGAGCTCCGGCACGAGTGATCCGCCAGTACTCCGCTGATTCAGGCTGGAGCCCAGCGGCGGAGTTCTCGTCGTAGTCAGAGTCCCGTAGGTCACACCGACAAGTCGATGGGTGGGGCACAGGCCGGCATGCGGTTGTCGCCGGCGAACGTGGCGAGACGTTCCGCGAGCGGCAGTCCCTCGAAGGTCGACTCTGAGAACGGGGCATTGTCACCGGTTCGTAATCGCTGCGCGTAGGACCGACGGTCATCTACGTACCGTTCGTACTCGGCGAGCCAGAGGGGAACGATGGCGCGACCCTTCTCATCGGCAGGTTGGTCGGCTTTCAGCGAGCGAATCATTGCATCGAGCGTGTCGGTAGCCCGGTCAACCAAGTCGGCGCGCTGTCTAAGCCCATCAACCCCAACGTCCGAGATGAGGCGATAATCCGCGAGCGCTTCGCGCTCCCGTTCGGCGTCCAGGCAACGACGTTGAGCGCGCTGGGCCCACGCGTCGTCGCCGATCTTGTTGATCGACTCCTTGGAGGCAAAGAAGAGGGCGTACACCCACATGACCGCAAGTGCAGTGCAGATGAGTGACAGAATGATTCGTGCCGTTGTACGCATTCGCTCCGAGACGCTACCCGTGAACACTTCCCTGAACCGCTTCGTCGTGGCGAAGAACCTCATTCGCGCACTCGTGAGTTTTCATCGTGGTTACTTCATAGTTGCGGTTTCTGGTGCCGCGGTGTTCGCGACGGCCACGGTCGTGTCTTCGTACGGTGTGAAACTCGTCATCGATGACGTGATTCTTCCGGCCTTCACTCGGGATGGAGTGTCGTTCGGTACCTGGTTCGCAACGTCCCTAATCGTCGTTGGAATCGGCGTGGTTCGCGCCTGCGGGGTCGTCGTTCGGCGTTCATTCGCCGGAAAATTGCAATGGGCCACCGCCGAGACGCTTGCCAATCGGGTGTTGCGACACGTGATGTCGCAGCCTGCCTACTGGCACCGCTCGAGGATGACGGGTGACGTTGCGGCGCGCGCGGGTGTGGACACCGATGCTGCAGTTGCCATCCTTGCTCCGCTCCCGTTTTCGACGTCGATCGCAGTGCTCCTCGTAGTGGCGGGAACCTGGTTGATCGTCACCGACGTTTGGTTGGGTCTCTTCGCCACCATGGTCTTTCCGGCGATGCTGGTGATGAACGTGCTGTATCAGCGGAAGGTTGACCGCTTCTATCGTTCGGCGCAGGACGAATTGGGAGAGCTGTCCGAGGCCGCCCACGAGAGTTTCGATGGAGTGCTCGTGGTGAAGGCGTTCGGCGCCGAGGAACGCGAGACCGAGCGATTGGCCGTGATCTCGCGACGTTTGCAGACTGCACGAACCCGGGCGATAAACCTGCGGTCGACGTTCGAAGCGCTCATCGATGCCACGCCGTCGTTGGTGAACGTGTCGATCATCGGACTCGGGGCGTTGCGAATACGAAGTGGTGACATGACGGTGGGCGACCTCTCGTCCTTCGTGTACCTGTTCACGCTCGTCACCTTGCCGTTACGAATCGTCAGTTATCTCTTCTCCGAGCTTCCGCATTCACTGAGCGGCTGGGACCGTGTGCAGCAGGTTTTGCGAGAGCCGTTGAGTCCAACGCCACGCAGTATCAAGACCTCCATCGTCGAGCGCAGTTCCACGACAACCCCCGTCATGGTGGAACTGGAACACGTCTTTGCCGGTCATGGTTCAGAGGACGTAGTTTCGGACGTGAACCTTCGCGTGAAGCAGGGCGACACCCTCGCCATCGTCGGTGCGACTGGTTCGGGCAAGAGCACCTTGCTACAGGTGATTGCAGGATTGATTCCCATTCGCTCCGGGTCGATGGTGATTGGTACCTCCAGAGTGGGCTTGGTGTTCCAGGAAGCGTTCCTCTTTTCCGAGTCGTTGCGATACAACCTCTCGCTTGGAGCGGATACCGATTCCGACACCCTGTGGAAGGCGCTGGAAGTTGCCTGTGCGGCAGAATTCGTGAGGGAAATGGGGGTCGGACTCGACGCGGAATTGGGTGAACGTGGCGTGAGCCTGAGCGGAGGCCAGCGCCAACGGCTGGCATTGGCGAGGGCGCTGGCCATGGGATGCGAACTGTTGTTGTTGGATGACACGACCTCCGCCCTCGATCCCACCACTGAAGAGCAGGTTCTCAGGAATCTCGGGGACTTCAACCAAGATCTCACCACCATCCTGGTGGCGTCACGGCCATCGACCATTGCCCTGGCACGATCGGTGTTGTACCTCGACGACGGGCGCATCGCGGCTCATGCGCGACACACCGAACTTCTCGCCACCAATGTCGGATACCGGACCCTCATCTCGGCGTTTGAACACGATCGTTCGAAGGACGCATCGTGACGTTCACGGACGACATCACGGAAGGTCTCCGCCGCCGCGGAGCCGTCGACACGATACGTGCAGGTATCGCCGAAGCCCCGGCACTCGGACGCGGGCTCGCCGTTACATTCCTTCTTGCATTGATCGGGGCGGCGGGGCGTGTGACGATCCCGGTGGTCATGCAACAAGCCATCGACAATGGTCTGGCCGACGGTGGCGTCCGGGTCGGATACATCACGAGGCTCTGCGTCGTTGCCGGTGTGGTGGTGCTGTTTGCGGCGGTCAGTCAGCGAATGGCCGTCTTTCGGCTCGGTTCGGCGGCGGAGGAAGGGCTCTACGGTTTGCGTGTCCGGCTGTTCGACCACATCCACCGGCTGAGTTTGGCCGACCACAACGAAGAGCGGCGCGGTGCGCTCGTCGCCCGTGTAACGAGCGATATTGAGACGTTGACCATGTTCTTTGCGTGGGGTGGTCTGGCGTGGATGCTGGATCTGTCCTTGATGTTCGTCGTGGCGTGCGCCATGTTGGCGTACGACTGGGTCTTGGCACTCGTGGCATTCGCTGTGGTTGCGCCGCTCATCGTGGTACTGCGGCTGGTCCAGAAGCGGCTCGTGCGCGCATACGACGGTGTGCGAACGAACAACGCCGGAATGCTGTCCTTGATGACGGAAACGGTGTCGGGAGTGGAGACGCTGCAAGCGTACGGAGCCGTGGAGCCCGCGTTGTTGAGGGTGCAGGACGCAACTGCTCGTCGTTCCAAGACCTCGATTCGCGCCGGCATCATCGGTGCCTTTCTCTTTCCGTCGGGAGAAGTGTTCAGCGTCTTCACCGTCACTGCGGTGGTGGGGATCGGGGTGGCGCGCGGCGAGGGCGCGGGATTGTCTGCCGGGGCACTGGTCGGATTCATGTTCCTCACCTACCGGTTCTTGGAGCCGATTGCAGAGTTCACGGAGGTGATCGACCAGACGCAAACGGCAGTTGCAGGTCTACGTCGCGTATTAGGAATCCTCGACACGCCGATCGGACCTCCGCCGCCCACCGACCCCGTGAAGTTGCCGAATGGTCGACTCGGAATCGCACTGAACGAGGTGTCGTTCTACTACGCCCCACGTGAGGACGAGACAAGTCCCACGAACGTGTTGTCCAATTTGACACTGATCATTCCACCATCGCAGCACGTTGCGCTCGTTGGGGAGTCCGGCTCGGGGAAGACCACAATCGCACGGTTGATAGCGCGACTCGCCGATCCGACATCCGGACGTGTGGTGATCGGCGGTGTCAATCTGAAGCACGTGGCCAACGACGATCTTCGGCGACGCCTCACCGTGGTACCCCAGGAACCGTTTCTCTTCGCCGAATCCATCGCTTACAATCTTCGCTTCGCCGATCCTCTCGCATCCGACGAACAACTGCAACGGGCCGTCGGGGAACTCGGACTCGAAGAGTGGATTGCGACGCTGCCCGATGGACTCGACACGCAGGTAGGGCAACGAGGTCAGGCCCTTTCCGCTGGAGAACGGCAGATGGTCGCACTGCTTCGCGCTTCCCTGGTGAACCCCGACGTGTTGATCCTCGACGAGGCAACGTCGTCGGTTGATGCGCTCACCGAGGTTCGATTGGCCCGCGCATTGCGAAAATTGTCGAAGGGCCGAACCACCATTTCGATTGCCCATCGACTCTCCACTGCCGCACGAGCCGATCGGGTCATCCTGCTGGCCGATGGTCAGGTGGTGGAAGATGGCTCGCACGAGGAGCTGATGGTTCGTCGGGGTCAATATTCGGTGATGTACGAGTCGTGGCTGGCGGCAACTCGAACGTGACCATCAGACGACGTCGCTCCGTGCTGGTTCTGTTCTTGGGTTTCGTGATGGTGTCCCTCGCGGCCTGCGGCGAGGAGTCGACGGACGATGCTTGTATTCAGGGTCCGCTCTTTGCGTCGGCTCGTTCACGCGCGGAGCGTGCCATCGTCGAACTTGATCGGACCACCACCATCGAGCTCGAGGAGGCTGTTCTGGGAATCACCGATCAGGTGTCGGTTTTGCGTGAGGTCTCACCCCGTTCGTTACGCGATCCACTCGGGGTGGTGCTGGCCGCGTACGGACAACTCGTCGTCGCGCTGGATTCGGTGGGTTGGGATCCCGGCGTTGCATCGAGCGATCCACGAGTCGCCACGGCGCGATCGGCGTTCGCAGAGGAATCCGTCTCACGGGCCTTGACCAACGTGGAGGACTTTCTCACCGAAAGATGCAACCAGGTACGAGGTGAAGTGGATGCCAATTTTGCTCTCACAGGCACCTCGTTGCCTCTCCCGGAAATATCCGAGGAACCGAGCACGGATGCGTTGGAGGATGACTCCCTCTCGGCGTCGGAGTGGGAAGCACTCGGTTTCGCAGTGGCAGAGACGTACGGTATCGCCGTCACGAAAGACGAGGCGCCCTGCATCGCACGTCGTCTTGGGTCGGCGTTTGCAAGCGGCTCGGATGCCGACTTCGACGACGTGAGATACTTCGAGCTCATCGTCTCGGCATTCGACGTATGCGGTGTGGCAACCACACCGACCACGGAGGCACCGAGTGCTCCGACGACGAATCCGGGCAACTAGAGTTCCGGCGTGTTCATCTCCCTCATACGTCACGCCGAGCCCGAGTGGGTTCGAGATGGTTTCAGTCAGGACAATCCTCCGCTCACCGCACGTGGCCATCGCCAGGCGCGGCGCCTCGCGGACCGACTCGAACGAGAACACTTCGACCACGTGTACGTGTCGCCGTTGTTGCGCGCACGTCAAACTGCGGCACCGATTCTCGATGCACAGCGTCGGGGAGAGGTGATCGAGCCGTGGTTGGAGGAGATTCGAAGTCCCATCTGGCAGGGAAACCCCGCCGACAAAGCCGAGGCGGCCTATCGGGAGGAAAAGCGGCGACCTGCCGCGGAACGCTGGAAGGGTCTCGAAGGCGGTGAGGCGGTGAGCGATTTCACCAAGCGAATTCACGCTGGTGCCACCAAGTTCCTCGCCGAACGAGGCATCTATCGAATCGAGCACGAACTCCCGGTGTGGCACGTGGAGGAGCCGGGTGATCGATTGGCCTTCGTGGCTCACGCGGGCACCAACAGCGTCTTCATCTGTCACCTTCTTGGATTGTCGCCCACGCCGTGGGAATGGGAACGATTCGTCATCGGGCATGCAACCATCAGCCGTCTCGAGGCTCTTCGTTTGGGCGATGGCTACACCTTCAGCCTCACCCGCCTCGCCGACAACACGCATCTGATCGAGGACGACCACACCTACTGAGTCGGGTCGCCCGGTGAACCGACCCTCCACCGCGAAGCGACGTGGTTCTCACATCGCGTCGCTCCGCGGCGAGAGCGCGGCACAACGTCGTCACGTTGGACCGTATTCGGTTACTGCTGTGGTCGTGGTTCGGTGACGTGGCAGGCATTCACCGCAGCAACGATCGGGGTCGGATCGATTGCGGCGCCACCACGCGGATGCACCTCGAAATGCAGGTGGGGCGTGGTGGTATTGCCCGTCGAGCCGTTGGTACCGAGGATTTGACCCGCCCGCACCGCAGTGCCAACCGCGATGTTGGGTGCAATGGTGTCAAGATGCGCATAGAAGAAGTATGTTCCGTCGCTGGTCGTGAGTCGTACTCCGTTGCCGGTGAGGCTTGCATTGTTGTACACCTTGGTGATGGTTCCGTCCACTACGGCATAGATAAGGTTGCCGCGCGGCGCGACGATGTCGACACCTTCGTGGCGACGGCTGCCACGCGACTCCTGCCAGGTGTTGGTGAAGCTACAGCGACCTTGTACTGGGAACACCTGGATCGAGGGGATACCAAGTGACTCGAGCGAAGGAATCAGACCCAACGCCTGGGCGGTCGGGTAGTCGACCGCCTGCGACGCATTCAACCCACGACTCGTCTGGAACGAACCGAGTGCGATGGAGGTGGCGACACCGAACACGCCGTCGGCACCGCCCTTTACTTCGATACCGATGTTGATCAGCGTCTGTTGCACCAAACGCACGGCGTCACTGCGCTGACCACGCGATGGCAATGCGTTGACATCGAGCTGTGTAAGGGATGTAGGTTGTGCGGTCGGCTGCGCGGTCGGTTGCGCGGCTACCACGGCGGTGTTGGCGTTCGCCACTGCGGGCGACTTCGTCGCGGTGGGTTTTGCTGCCGGGGTGGCAACCAGTACCGGCGGCGCATCGTCAACCAGACCCAGAGCGAATGCGGTTGCATGGTCGAGCGTCTTAGTGACTCGCAGACCTTTGCGGCTCTGGTACGTCGTCAGGGCGACCGTGGTCGCCACGCCGAATGCGCCGTCAGCACCACCTTTCACGGTGACGCCACTGTTGATCAAGGCCTGCTGGACGGTCCATACCGCCTCGCCGTTGTCGCCCACCTTGGGCAGCGTTTCGGGCGTAAGGCGTGACACCGTGATGAGACCCAGGAAACGGGCGGTTCGCTCGTCGACCGTTCCGGTGGCCTTGAGGCCGACCGCGCGCTGCATGTTGCGCAGCGTGGCTTGCGTGCGTGCGGAGAATTGCCCGTCGATGCCGCCCTTCAGCGTGAAGCCGCGGGCCACCATTGCCTGCTGAAGACGAACCACATCGTCACCCGTATCGCCGAACGTCGGAAAGTTTGACGAACGTGTCGAGCTCTTGGCAGCCGTGGAGGCGACGCCAGAGGCCTGCGTGGCTGCGGTGGTTCCGCCGGACGGCACACCCTGGGCGGCCAAACTGAGAACGATGGTGGTGGCAAGTGCGGTGAGAACCATTGGTGTTGCTCCTTGGTGAGATCCGCACAAGAGATCGGCACCATCGGGGCATACATAAGCAATTTCTCACGGAAAGCGTGGCTATGACCACTTAAAGTGGTTATCAGGGGCGCTGCGTGTCGGAGATCTCACTCACTGTGGCGGGAAGCGACATAGCGTCACCCAAGGCGTCCAGGCACCCGCGGTGCTGCATGTACGGGTCAACGCTGGTGCCCCGTTTAGTCGAGAACCTCGTACCGTCGTGCAGCGATGAGCCACCCATGGTGATGGCGTTCGTAGCGGTCATGCAGGGTGGCAATTCGTGAACCGATCACGCCGTTGCGACGTTGAAAGCGTTCGGTGACGGTGATGCGACCGGTTGCGGTGCCCGCTGACTCGTTGGCGAGAAAGACCACGATCTCCGGACTCTGCAGGGTCCAGCGGTCGGTTCCATACTGCTTGGCGAAGGAATCGGCGAGAGCGTCGACTCCCTTGGCGTTCGATCCATCGGGCGTGGTCAGTTCACCACTGGACGTCCACAGTGCAAGCCACGATGCCGAGTCCGATCGAAGCTGTGCGTCGGAGAGCGCTGAAATAAGTTGACGCAGCGCCGAATCGGTGATGGCGGTTGGTGGAGTTCCGCCGTTTACGACGTGGTTGGAGGCAGGAGTTGGTCGCGGAGCTGCCGGTCGCGGTGCGCGCCTCCCATCCCGAATGTCGTCGGGGGACAGCCCCGTTTCATAGGCGGCCAGCGAGCGCAGCGCCCGCATCAGTTCCTTTCGCTTGACCACACCCTCGTGTGCGGCGAATTGCACGGCGAGCCCGTCGATGAGGGCGGTCAGACGCATTGCCGACACACGCGGCTGATCACAGCGAAACTCGCCAGTCTCGTTGCCGCGCCGTAGGACGCGCTCGAGGAAGGCAATCGACTGCTCGTCCAACTGCTGGCTGATGCTCTTCATCAGCGGGTTTCGAAGCGCCTCGCCCCACGCATCTATCCACAACATCCACTCCACGTCGTCACTACCTTCCGGCACGTAACTCTCGATGAGACGCCACAGTTGGGCGGTGGCTGACTGTCCGAGTTCGATGTCGCGCTCCATCTCGGACAGGTCCTTTCGCGCGTAGTACTCGAATGCAGCCGCGAGCAGTGCTTCCTTGCTGTCGAAATGGTAATGAATGAGACTGTTCGAGACGTTCAGGCGTTTTGCAACGTCGGCGATCCGGGTGCCGGCGAAGCCACGCTCGATCACGACCTCGCACGTGGCCTCGAGGATCTCCACTCGACGGGCTTCAACGGCGTACTTCTTCACGAGCAGACAATACCCGCGGTGTCGATGCGTAGCCTTGGGATGTGGCAGAGACGAACACCAGGGGGCGAGGTCTCGCGTTGGCGAGGTATCGCCCGATCGCCTGGGTCGCCTTCGCCTCGCTCTACATCATCATCGTGACGGGATCCCTGGTGCGTCTGACGGGTTCGGGGCTCGGATGCGTCGACTGGCCTGCCTGCAACGAGGAGCGCTTCGTGGATGTGTCATCGCCCCACGCCGCGATCGAGCAATTGAATCGGCTATTCACCGGTGTGGTCGCCGCAAGTGTCATCGTTGCAGCTCTCGCGGCATTGGCAGTCCGGCCGCGGAATAGGCGACTGGTTCGATTCGCGGTGTTGTTGGTGGTGGGGGTGGTCGCCCAGGTGGTACTCGGTGGCATCGTCGTTCTCACCGGACTGCACCCGTTGTCCAACATGGGGCATTTCTTGTTGTCCATTCTTCTCATGACCTGGGCCTTGTGGCTGCTGCATGCAATCGCCGACGCAGGGGACGACATCCCGCGAGCGAGTCGTGCCCCACGGACGCGCGAGTCGATGTTGACCGGAGCCCTCGTGGCCCTGACATTGGTCGCCATCGTGACGGGCACCGTGGTAACCGGAACGGGCCCGCATGCGGGGGACGAGGAGGCTCCGCGCTTCGCGTTCGAAATTTCATCGGTAGCCCGTGTGCACGGCGCATCCGTGCTCCTGACCCTCGCGACAGCGGTCGTACTCGGGTTGATCTTGCGATCGTCGGCTGCACGTCGTTTACGGCAAGCGTTCGAGTCGTTCCTGTTCATCGCCCTCCTACAGGGAGGAATCGGGTACCTGCAATACTTCACGGGAGTTCCCGTTCCACTGGTGGCCCTGCACGTCGCTTTGTCGGTAGCCGTGTGGCTATCCGTGTTGCAGCTCGCAAGAATCGCGAAATTCACCGGTTCGGAACGCACTGTGGCACACTGAACGGGTGCCGTTTACGGGTGTTCGATCCTCGTTCCTCGTGGTGGTGGCAGCCCTCGGCGTGCTGGCGGGTGCCCAGTCGGCCAGTGCGCAAGTGTCCGACGATCTGGGGGTAATCGGGCAACTGCAGTACCAGGACGCCAATGGCGTAAAGGTCTTCGTGGAGGGTGTGGACCTGTCGATCGACGATGTAGGTGGTGCGACGACGGACAAGGACGGGTCGTTCCGCATCGAGGTGGAGGGTCCGGGTGAGTACACGATCAACATCGACGTAGCCACGCTGCCTACGGGGATCTCTTTGCGCGATCCCGAGCGTTCATCGCTGCAGGTAACCGTAAGTGAAAACGGGGACCAGCGGATCATCTTCCCCCTCGTGTCGAGCGAGAGCGGGGCGGTGGCCAATGCCGCGTCGAGCGCGAGTGAGGGCAACTGGTCGGTTCGGCGAGTGAGTCAGTTGACGCTCGAGGGCATCAAGCTCGGACTGTACCTCGCGATGGCCGCCATCGGCTTGTCGCTCATCTTCGGCACCACTGGGTTGGTGAACTTCGCGCATGCCGAGCTCATCACGTGGGGAACGCTGATGGCGTATTTCTTCAACATCTACGGCTTGGTGGGGTTCCTCGGTTTCATGAGCGGCTGGCCGGCACCCTTCGGCGAAGGAGTGAATTTCATCGTCGCAACGGTTCTGAGCATGGTGATGGGCGGCGTTCTCGGTTACGTTCTCAATCGCGTGGTGTTCCGCACCGCACGCAACAGCGGGGTGTCATTGTTGGCACAAATGGTGATGACCATTGGACTCTCCATCTTCCTGCGGTACGTGTACCTGTATTTCTTCGGCGGTCGGTATCGCTCATACGGGCAGTACGCCTCCCAGCGGGCGAATTCTTTCCTGGGAATGGAGCTGACGACGAGGGATGCAACCGCAATGCTGGTATCCGTGGTGGTGCTGGTTGCAGTGGGAGTCGGTCTGACGCGCACCCGAATGGGTCGCGCGATGCGCGCCGTCAGCGACAACAAGGATCTTGCGGAATCCTCCGGTATCGACGTGGAGAAGGTCATCTCACAGGTATGGATCTTCGGAGGGGCGCTGGCTGCACTGGCCGGCACGTTCTTCGGCTTCGACCAGGTCAAGTGGGACCTGGGGACACGGATATTGCTGCTCATCTTCGCAGCCGTCACCCTCGGCGGCCTCGGTACGGCCTTCGGTGCTCTCGTTGGAGCACTCATCGTCGGCATTGCGATCAACTGGTCGACCCTGGTCATCGATAGCGAACTGAAAAACATGACCGCGCTGGTGGTGTTGATCTTCGCACTGTTGTTGCGACCGCAGGGCATTCTCGGCAAGAAGCAACGGATCGGCTGACGATGGATTGGGGATTCATCATCGAGCGCACCTTCTCGGCCATGATCGGGCCGGAGGTCATGATCTACGCGCTTGCTGCCGTTGGTCTCAACGTGCATTTCGGATACACGGGCCTCATGAACTTCGGGCAAGTGGGTTTCATGGCCGCAGGCGCATACGGGGTCGGCGTCACCGTGTTCTGGCTCAACTGGAGTTTCTGGATCGGACTGGTGTTCGTTTTCGTGTACGCCGCGGTCCTTGCACTGCTGCTGGGTATTCCCACCCTGCGACTCCGGGCCGACTATCTCGGATTGGTGACGATTGCGGCATCGGAAACCATTCGACTCCTGGCGCGTTCACGAGTGATGAAGCCGGTGACGGGTGGTGTGGAAGGAATCGACAAATTCGCCGAGCCGTTCTACAACTTGAGTCCGTTCGAACTCGGAAAGTTCTACTCGTTCGGTCCCTTCAAGTACCTCGGACGTGACGTCTGGGTGTTGATGGTCGGTTGGACGTTGCTCATTCTCGTCACCCTGATGGTGCAGCAGTTGATGCGATCACCCTGGGGTCGGACGTTGCGAGCCATTCGAGAAGACGAAGACGCAGCACGTGCACTCGGCAAGAACGCGTACTTCTTCAAGATGCAGTCGCTGATGCTCGGCGGCATGATCGGGGCCCTTGCGGGTCTCATTCAGGTGATCCAAAAGTCGTCGGTGCAGGCCGACACGTTCAATCCGGTAATCACCTTCACCATCTGGACGATTCTCATCATCGGTGGGCCGGGTCGGGTGTGGTCACCAATCATCGGCTCGTCGATCTATTGGTCGCTCATCGTGTTCGTTGAGAATACGCTCCGCCAGCTCCCTGCAGGCGCCCGCGATACGTTGCGCGACACCGTGGAGTTGTCGGATTTCAACATCGGTATGTTGCGTTTCATGCTTGTGGGTGGCGGTCTGCTCCTGCTGGCCCGATTCCGTCCGCAAGGCATCTTCGGATCACGAGAGGAGATGGCCCTTGACCGCCGTTGAGTCCGCGTCCGGCGCCTTGGACACGCCGATCATCACGGCGACCGGAGTCGTGAAAACGTTCGGTGGCTTGCGGGCGGTCGACGTCGACAAGGTGGAGATTCGCCGCAACAAGATCACGGCACTCATCGGTCCGAACGGTGCGGGGAAGACGACGTTCTTCAATCTGCTCACTGGCTTCGATCAGGTCGATTCGGGAACCATCACGTTGGATGGGAACGACATCACTGGGACGCCACCGCACAGGCTGGCCGAGAAGGGCATGGTTCGGACCTTCCAATTGACCAAGGCCCTGGCGAAACTCTCGACCATCGAGAACATGAAACTCGGTGCGCTCGATCAACTGGGGGAGAAGTTCTGGGCGGCGTTGATTCCAGGTGCCTGGGCCAAACAAGAACGCGAAATCGAGGCACGGGCCGACGCGATTCTCAAGCGGTTCAATCTCACCCACATGCGCGACGAATTCGCCGGAACGATGTCCGGTGGGCAGCGCAAGCTGCTCGAGATGGCAAGGGCCCTCATGACCGATCCTCGCGTCGTCATGCTCGACGAGCCCATGGCCGGAGTGAATCCTGCCCTCGCACAGAGTCTGTTGGAACTCATCAAGATGCTTCCCGCGGAGGGTCGCACCGTCATCTTCGTCGAACACAACATGGACGTCGTACAGGAGATCTCCGATTGGGTCATCGTGATGGCCGAGGGTCGAATCATCGCCGAGGGCACTCCAGCCGAAATAAAGAGCAACAAAGCCGTGGTGGATGCCTATCTCGGCGCCCACCACGGCGAAGACCTGTCGAAGGTGCAGCTCTCATGACCAACATCGGTGCAACAGGTACGGAAGTCCGCGATGTCTTGCTCGAGGCCAAGGACGTAACGGCGGGGTATACGCCCGGAGTCAACATCCTCACCAATTGTTCCCTCACGCTCAACAGGGGCGAGATCGTCGGCATCATCGGTCCGAATGGTGCGGGGAAGAGCACGCTGTTGAAGGCTCTCTTCGGGCTTCTCTCGGTGCAGTCGGGGAGCATCACGCATCGCGGCGAATCGATCGTCGGTATGCACGCACACGAACTCGTCGAACGCGGCATCGGCTACGTGCCACAGCGCGACAACGTGTTTCCCTCACTGACGGTGTTGGAGAATCTGGAGATGGGCATCTATCTGAAGCCGAAGGAGTTCCACGAACGAGCCGATTTCGTACAAACGATGTTTCCGCGTCTGGCCGAGCGGAAGAACCAACGTGCAGGTTCACTCTCGGGTGGAGAGCGACAGATGTTGGCGATGGGTCGGGCATTGATGATGAACCCGGAAGTGGTGCTGCTTGACGAACCCTCTGCCGGACTTTCACCGGTCTTGCAGGATCAGGTGTTCGTGCGCACCCGTGAGATCAACAAGGCGGGAGTTTCCGTGGTGATGGTCGAGCAGAATGCGCGGCGCTGTTTGCAGATTTGTGATCGAGGTTACGTACTCGACCAGGGTACGAACGCCTACACCGACACCGGTGAGAAGCTGCTCCACGACCCCAAGGTCATCGAGCTGTACCTCGGCACCCTCGCGTCATAACCGTTCGACGAGCGATCGCCGATCGGGGTGATCCAGCGCCACGTTTCCGAACCTTACGGGACAAAAGAAAACCCCGCCCGGTTTCCCGGGCGGGGCCTTCCTGTTCTGAGATGGGCTCAGCTCGCGAAGACGTACTGGTCTAGCGAGATGTCTGCACCGGCCGCACCGTAAGTGATGATGCGGAACGAAGCAGCGGCGGGTTCACCGGCATCGACGAACTCGTACGGTCCACCAAGACCGTCATAGTCGATGTCGGTTCCGGCCTGGACGAGCGCGAGGCACGACGCGTAGTCTGTGCACTTCTCGCCATCCTTGGTGACGTCGTTGATCTGGGCTCCGATCGAGGCACCATCGGCACAACCGGCGATTTCAGCAGCAAGTGCCGAGATCACGATTGCATCGTAGGTTTCTGCGCCGTAGTCGTAGACACCGTCGACACCTGCGGCATCGAGACGTGCCGTGAACTCCGAGATCGACGCGAGGTCGACGGAGGGCACGGTGCCCTTGATGCCTTCGAGGATCGATGCGTCATCGACGAGCTTGTCGAGACCCGAGATGTTGCCGTCAACGCCGTACACCATCTTTGCGGTCGGTCCGACGCCACGCTCGTGCATGGTCGAAAGGATCGTGCCCGACTCCTCGAAGCCGATAATGACAACGGCATCTGGGTTGGCTGCAACGACCTTGTCGACTTCGGCGTCGAACGTGTCGGTTTCCGGTGCGTAGGCGAGGAACTCGGCTACGGTGCCACCGGACGACTCAAAGTTGGCCTTGAACGCGTCGGCAAGTCCCTGACCGTAGGACTCCTGACGGAACAGCACCGCGGCGGTGGTGTTGCCTTCCTCGATGACGAGGTTGGCGAGCACTCGGCCCTGGAGCAGGTCCGACGGAGCAGTACGGAAGTACAGACCCTTGTCGTCGTAGTTCGTGAAGTCAGGCGAGGTGTTGGCTGGCGAGAATTGCACCACACCAGCGGACGTGATCTTGTCGATCACGGTCTTCGACACGGCCGACGAGGCCGCACCGACGATCACCTGCGCACCGGCTGCGAGCAGACGGTCGACTTCGGTGTTTGCGAGGTCCGTCGACGTATCGCCCGAGTCACCTTGATTGATGACCACGGAATTGCCGAGGACGCCACCGGCTGCATTGATGTCTTCCACCGCGAAGTCGGAGGCCGCGATTTCCGGCGGTCCGAGGAACGCGAGTGAACCAGTCACCGGAAGGATCGTTCCGATGTTGAGGGTGGTGACTGCGCAGTCCGAAGCGTCTTGCGATGCCTCGGTCTCCTCAGTAACCTCCTCGGCCGCTTCGTCGTCGCCGCCGCAAGCCGCGAGCACGAGTGCTCCGGCTGCAACCAGCGCGCCGAAACGACGCATGTTGGTTTTCTTCATTGTTCTCCCCCTAGGAGGTGGGACGGCATCTGACCGTCCCGATTGGGTGAGGAAAGGCTACAAGCCAGCCGCGGCTTTGGTGAGCCGATCTCGAAGGGCGTAACCGAGACCGCGCGCCGGTGGAAGTACGACGTGAGCCAGAGGGATGTGACGCTCGTCCAACTCGCGCAATCGTTGGTACAGGACCCGGGCGGCTTCGACCACATCGTCATCGAAGCGCAGCACGGGTGCCCCGTCTCTGGGCACGGTGCCGACGTCGTCGTGGAGCACGAGCGTTGCATGCGGGGCGTAATGACGGTCCATCATTCCCGGAGCCCGCGATGGTCCCGTTGTTTGAAGCGAAACCCGTGAATCGCCTGAGCCTGCAGGAGACGCCGATTCCACGATGCGGTGGACGTCCTCGGGAGTGATAGCGCCGTGTCGCAGGATCTGCAAGGGAGACGTGGTGCAATCGACGATGGTGGATTCCACGCCAATGTCGCAAGGGCCACCGTCGAGAATCAGGTCGATCTCTTCGCCGATATCGGCGTCGACGTGTTGTGCACTGGTGGGGGAGACGTGTCCGAATCGGTTGGCCGACGGCGCAACCACCGGTGTTCCCAGCGCGGTGATGACGCGTTGGGCCACCTCGTGCGCCGGCATCCGGACCGCGACGGTGTCGCGACCTCCCGTGCATACCCGACTCACTCCGGGTGCGGCCCGAACGATCACGGTGAGTGGCCCGGGCCAGCACACCGACACGAGGAGGCGACACGTTTCGCTGAGATCTTGCGAGAGCTCCTCGAGTTGGTCGAAACGAGCGATGTGCGCAATCAGGGGATGAGAGGCAGGGCGCCCCTTCACGGTGAAGATACGACGCACGGCATCGTCGTTGCGCATCTCGGCGGCCAGGCCGTAGACGGTTTCCGTAGGCAGACCCACGATGTCGCCGTGGCGCAGCGCGTGAACGGTCTCGAGTTCACCTGCGGTTCCCGAGACGATTCGCGCCATAGTTAGTCGATCATCGCCAATCGAGTCGTTTCATACCGTTTGGATCGTAGGCATCATGCTGTCTGGAACGTACGCACCACGAGATCGATGAAGTCGAACGACTCCGGTGTGCGGAAATGGTCGAGGTTCTTCAGCGACACGCTCGTGGCGTTGGGCAGCGTTTCGGCCAATCGCGTGGCGGGAGCAGAAAAATCCTTCTCGCCCAATGCGATGACGACCGGATTCGAAATCGCAGCAAGGGCCACGGGCGATAATGGTTCCTCGCGGGGCCGGCGGAGAACGGCAGCGAGCGCCTTCGGATCGTTGTGGGGTTCGTTGCCGATCTTTCCGAATACGCGGGCCACCACGTCACCGGCTTCAGATCGCCCTTCCAGTCCGGAGAGAATGCGCTCGGCACGTGCCGGATCGTGCGGATGGAACACACCGTCCCCGATCCCCGCTAGTACCACCGTGCCGAACGTACTCGGTGACGTGGCGAGCGCATGCAGCAACACAATCGCGCCCAGGGAGAATCCCACCGCGTCGAGAGAGCCGTCTACGGAGGAGGCCGCGTGACCAGCGACGTCACGCAGAAACCGCTGCGGAAGATTGCGATAGTCGTCGGGGTCGTGGGATTTCGTCGCTGTACCGTGCCCCGGGAGGTCGTAGGGAATCACATGACGGCCATTTTCGGCCAGGAGTTCCACCACTCCCGAGCGGCCCCACGTATGTTCGAACGATCCCGCCCAACCATGGACCATTAGTAACGGCCGAACACCACCCACGGCGGCCAAGAGTAGCCTTGGGTGGTCGCGTGTGAGCCGGTTCGGAGGTTCGTTGTGCAGTTCTTGAACGGTCAACCGAACTACGACCTTACCTACAGCGACGTCTTCCTCGTTCCGGGTTTGTCGGCGGTTCCCTCGCGAATGGACGTGAGTTTGCTGACACCCGACGGCATCGGCACCTCGATTCCGATCGTGGTGTCGAACATGACCGCAATCGCAGGTCGAAGAATGGCCGAGACGGTTGCCCGCCGGGGTGGCGTGGTGGTGTTGCCGCAGGACATCCCACTCGACGCAGTGGAACGCGTGGTGGCATTCGTGAAGTCCCGCCACGTCATGTATGACACACCTATCACGTTGTCCGCACACGACACGGTGGGGGAGGCATTGAGCCTCATCCACAAACGTTCGCACGGTGCACTGGTCGTGGTGGATCGGGACGAGTCACCGATCGGCATTTTCACGGAGACCGATGCGAACGGATTCGACCGCTTCGCCCAACTCGAGAACGTGATGAGTCGTGAGGTGCTCACGTTGCCGGACGGTTTGGATGCCCAATCGATCTTCGAGCGCTTGTCCGAGGCTCGTTTGAATTTCGCACCGGTGGTCGATTCCGATGGTCGTCTCATGGGGTGCATCACACGCAAGGGTGCACTACGAAGCACCATCTACCAACCAGCCGTCGATGACCAAGGGCGTCTCCTCATCTCCGTGGCCGTCGGTGTCAATGCGGATCCGGCCACACGTGCCAAGGCACTCGCGCGGTTGGGGGTGGATGTCATCGTGGTGGACACCGCCCATGGACATCAGGATCGCATGCTCGAGGCGGTCTCCGAGGTTCGACGGCATGTGAAGTCGATTCCCCTCGTCGCAGGCAACGTCGTGACCGCATCGGGCACCCGGGACCTGATACACGCAGGTGCCGACATCGTAAAAGTGGGTGTCGGACCAGGTGCCATGTGCACGACACGAATGATGACCGGCGTAGGCCGTCCCCAGTTTTCTGCCGTGCTCGAGTGTTCCGCCGCCGCCCGAAGCCTCGGCAAACACGTTTGGGCGGACGGCGGCGTTCGCTACCCACGTGACGTGGCGCTGGGTCTCGCTGCCGGGGCAGGCAACGTGATGTTCGGTTCGTTGTTGGCGGGAACGTACGAATCTGCCGCCGATACGGTGCGCGACGCACAGGGGCGTTTGTACAAGGAGAGCTTCGGTATGGCGTCGAACCGGGCGGTGCGAAATCGCACCAGAACCGAGTCCGCGGTGGAACGGGCACGCAAGGAACTGTTCGAGGAAGGAATCAGTACCTCCCGCATGTATTTGGACGAGGAACGACCCGGCGTGGAGGACATCATCGATCAAATCGTTGCCGGTGTGCGTTCGTCGTGCACGTACGCCGGCGCGCGCAGTATCGACGAGTTGCATGACAGGGCCACGGTGGGCGTGCAGAGCGCATCGGGATACGACGAAGGTCGTCCTCTCGACACGAGTTGGTGAGATGACGCCTCTCGTCATTGCAATCGATGGACCTGCGGGAGCGGGTAAGTCGACCATCGCGAAGGCCTTGGCCAGGAGCATGGGAATCGGGTATCTGGACACGGGTGCGATGTACAGGGGGGTCACCTTCGAGGTTCTACGGCGTGGGCTCGAGGCCACCGATGTCGAGGCCGTTGCACGGGTCGCACGCGAAGTGGTGCTCGAACAAGGGATGGATTCCCTCCGCGTGAATGGTGAGGACGCCACCGCAGCCATTCGAACGCCGGCGGTCGACGCCGCGGTCAGCCACGTTGCGGCGAACTCGGCGGTACGAGAGGAACTGCGAGAGCGTCAACGCAAGTGGATTGCCGAACACGGCGGCGGTGTGGTGGAGGGCAGGGACATCGGATCGGTCGTGTTCCCGGATGCAACGCTGAAGGTGTATCTGGTGGCCTCGCCCTTGGTTCGTGCAAAACGTCGAGTAGCACAGCACGGAGGCAACGTGGAGGAGATCGCCCGGGCAATCACCGAACGCGATCAACGCGATTCATCCCGCGATGACAGCCCGCTTCGGCAGATGCCCGATGCGGTGGTGGTGGATACCGGTGATCGCACCATCGAGGATGTGGTGAAGCACATCTCCTCGCTGGTACGCGCTACGCGGGATTCGTCATGACGAAATATTCGACGAAGTTCTCAGGGCAAAATACCGTGCACAAGTTGGCGTACGTCATCGTGCGAGACATCCTGGCGTTGCTGTGCAAGGTGTGGTTTCGCTACAGCATCAGTGGACGCGAACACCTTCCGGCGCAGGGACCATACATCATCGCTCCAGTGCATCGATCGAACATCGATACGCCGCTGTCGGCATTCCTCACTCGTCGGCGTGTGAGGTTCATGGGCAAGGACTCCCTGTGGAAGAACGCTGTCGTCGGCAGGATGTTCACGTTGTTGGGTGGTTTTCCGGTGAGCCGTGGTACCGCGGACGTGGAGGCGCTCAAGCGTTGCGTGAAGGTGCTCGATCAAGGAGAGCCGTTGGTCATGTTTCCGGAGGGCACCCGTCAATTCGGACCGACGGTTCACCAATTGTTCGACGGCCCCGCGTACGTGGCGCTGAAGCGCGGTGTCCCGATCGTCCCCGTAGGAATTGGCGGGTCCGAACGCGTGATGCGTAAGGGCTCCAAGGTGATCCGGCCGAGCAAGTGTCATCTCACGATCGGCGCACCGATCTCCGTCCAACACGGCGGCGACGGTCGGGTCGACCGGGAGCGAATGCGCGAGATAACCGCGGAGCTTGCCGCTCGACTGCAAGTCGTTTTCGATGACGCACGCTTCCGTGCGGGCGAGTGAATGTCGGCGCTAGCCGCCCAGGAACGCCGAAATCAGTTTCGGGAGATCGAGAGCATCCGAAACTCCGCACACCTCGCGTGCGGAATGCATGGATAGTTGCGGCACTCCGACGTCTACGGTGTCGATACCGAGACGGGTGGCGGTGATCGGGCCGATGGTCGAACCACAGGGCATGTTGTTGCGTGAAGCGAATACCTGATGCTCGATGCGCGCCCTCTCGCAAGCATTGAGGAACGCGACGGTCGACGCCGTTGAACTGGCATACCGTTGGTTGGAGTTCACCTTCAAGGCGAGACCCCGGTTGATGAGAGGTGCATGCCGTGCATCGTGCCGGTCCGGATAATTCGGGTGCACCGCATGTGCATTGTCGCATGACAGGCATGCCGATGCGGGAAGCATCATCAGGTACTCCGACCGTGTCTTTCCCAGCGCGTGGGCGATGCGTTCGAGAACTTGTTCCAGAAGCGGGCCGGCGGCGCCGGTCGTGCTGGAACTGCCGACCTCTTCGTGGTCGAACAGGGCGCAGACTGCGACGCCCGAGTGGCCCCGGATGTGGAGCAGCGAGGTGATGGCGGCCCAACACGACAACTGGTTGTCCAACCTTCCGGATGCCAGCAGCGATCCGTCGGCCCCGAGCAGCGACGCGGGAGTGCTGTCGACGAGTTGCGCGTGGACGGTTGCGATCTCGCCGTTCGGAACTGCGGTTGCCCGTGCCACCCATTGTCGAAGTGTGAGGTCGTCGTTGCCGGTGGTCCACACCGGTCGAAGATGGGCATGCTTGTCGAGAACCAGACCGCTTTCGTTCACCGTTCGGTCGAGATGGATCGCCAGTTGCGGAAGGCGTGCGACCGGAGCGTTGGATCGGAAGAGTCGGCGAGCACCGTTCTTCAGAACGACGTGACCGGCCAGATCCAGGTCGCGATCGAGCCAGGAGTTCAGAAGGGGCGAGCCGTAGACCTCGACGTCGAGCGTTCCGAAATTGGATGCCGTTCCCTCGGGTCGTGGCTTGAGATGCAGTCCCGGTGAGTCGGTATGCGCTCCGACCACGTTGAACCTGTCGTTTGCGCGGCTGGAGGTTGCAAAGGCGATGATGGCACCGTCACGTGCGACGAAGCCCCTGACGACGGCTCCGGAAAAATCGGGGAATTCGCTGCGTTCGTCGAACCACGTAAAGCCTGCGTCGAGTAGGAGGCGTGCAGCGGACGCCACGACGTGGTGCGGTGTTGGTGAGTCGTCGAGGAAGCGTTGTAGCGAAGCAATGTCGAACACCGGCGTCACCCGGGACGGTGTGGCACGACGAGAGGTTCGTTTATTGCTGGAACGGGATTTCGACCGTGACTTCACGACCCAAGAAACTACAGGTGATGTCGCTCAGGTCACCTTGTTCGACCCGCGCTTGGATTTCCCCGATGCATGCGGTGAGATCGTCGCGTTGGGTGAATCCCAACCAAATCACGCCGGCGAAGAGCGCCGACAACAACAATTTGGTCACGAGGGACGACACGAATTTGAGGACAAGCAGCACCCCGAGCACTCCGACGACCATCGCGATGAACGATGCATCACGCGCGGATTGGGCATCGAAGGACGAAAGATCCATGACGCTCCGATTCTGCCATCATCAACTTCGTAGACTGCGCATATGAGCGACCAACCGATCAGCATGTCGCGTAGCGGTCCTCCCGAAACGGTTCTTGCGCCCGATGACGCGTCGATCCGCCACGAACTCGCACAAGTGGAAGCTGGCGATCCGACGCTTCGTCATGACCGACTCTTGGCCTTGGCTGCGCGGCATCCGAACAGCCTTCATGTTTGGGCTGCGCTTGGGCGTGCGAGTACGCCGGGAATCGAGGCGTACATGCCATTCCGTATCGGGTATCACCGGGGTTTGGACCATCTGCGCGCCAGCGGTTGGCGCGGTTCCGGTTTCGTGCGTTGGCGACACGAATCCAACAGGGGATTCCTGGCGTGTCTCGAAGGACTCGCAGTCAACGCACGAATCATCGGCGAAGAGTCGGAAGCGATTCGTTGTGGGCAATTCCTGATTCAACTCGACCCGCAGGGACGGCACCAGGCTTGAATCCGTGCGGTGCCGTCTTGGTTGGCGGACGTAGTACGCGTTTTGGTTCCGACAAGTCCCACGCAGAGGTGGGTGGGATGCCGTTGTTGGCGCGAATTTTTACCATACTGCGATCGGCGGACGTGGAATCATTGGCGTACGTGGGCGGGCTCCCGCGCTCCGACATTCCGCCCGACATCGTGCACGTTGCCGACGAAGTGGCTGGACATCCCGGGGACGATCGAAGCTCATTGTTGGGTGTCCTCGCCGCGATGACGCATGCCCGGGCGAACGGACATGACTCGATCGTCGTACTTGGGTGCGACGTGCCGATGGTGGAGACGGGTACGATTCGAGCACTCACATCGACCCTCGAATCGGTGGATGCGTCCGTTGCGCACCACGACGGTGACCACTGGTCGATAATGGCCGTTCGAACGATCGCATACGAGGCAATCGAATCCCACTACGCACGTGGTGAGCGCGCCATCCATCGTGCGGTTTCGCAATTGAGTGTTGCACGTGTTCCCGTGTCCGCATCCGAATGTGTGAACGTGAACGATGTCGCGACACTGCACGCGGTGTCGGTTCTGCTCGGGACCGCTGACTAAGGTGGCAAGCCGTGTCCATGAGGGAAATATCTGCGGCGGATTTGGTTCAGGTAATCGATCGGGGTGGAGTCGTCGTTGACGTCCGTGAGTTCGACGAATATCTCGAGGGACACGTGCCCGGTGCCATCTCCGTTCCACTCAGCCGGGTGCCCGAGAATATCGAGACGTTCCGGAGGCCGGTGCCGGTGTACGTGGTATGTCAGAGCGGTGGGAGAAGTAGCCGGGCATGCGAACTTCTCTTGGACGCCGACGTCACCAACGTGGTGAACGTCGCAGGTGGCACCATGGGATACGCCGCCTTGGGGAATCCACTGAATGTCGGCGAAACGCCGTAGTTTCGTCGTGTGAACATCTCGGAGCATTTCGTCGCTGACGACGCATCCCTTCGCGATGTCGTAAGCGACGCGAAGAACGCTCAGGCATACGCGTTGGATACGGAGTTCCATCGCGAGCGCACGTACTTTCCTCGTCTTGCACTCGTGCAGTTGCAGTGGGGCAGGACGAACGTTCTCATCGACCCGCTTGCCGTCGATCCGCGGGGGTTGGCCGACCTACTTCGCGGCCCGGGACTTGCGATCCTGCACGCGTCGCAACAGGATCTCGAGGTGTTGCGCTATGCGGTTGGAGACGTTCCATCGCGATTGTTCGACACCCAGCTCGCCGCTGGTTTCGTCGGTTACTCCACGCCGTCGTTGGCGGCGCTGGTGCAGTCGCAGTTGAAGGTCACGTTGTCCAAGGGCGATCGAATGACCGACTGGCTACGGCGCCCACTCACGTCGAGTCAATGCTCGTATGCGCGCAGCGATGTTGCCCATCTCGAGCAACTCTTCGAAAGAATTCGTGCCAGATTGGAGGAACTCGGTCGAACGACGTGGGTCGAAGAGGCCTGCGAGGAGTTGCGACAACGTCCATGGGGGGAGAGCAACCCGGACGATGCGTGGTTGCGAATCAAGGACGCGCGCGCACTGAAGGGCACCGCGCGCGGCGTCGCACAAGCCCTGGCAGCATGGCGGGAGCGCCGAGCGATGGCCACGAACGTGCCGCTTCGACGTGTGATGAGCGACATGGCACTACTTGGCATCGCACAGGCAGCTCCCCAATCCACGGAGGAGCTCGCCCATGCCCGCGGTGTGGACGAGCGGTACCTCGGTGGTTCGGTCGCTCGGGAGATCTTGGCCGCGGTGCGTGATGGTCGCGAACGCGTGGTCGAGGTCGATACACAATCCCACGAGCCGCTGGAAAAGCGTTTGCGTCCGGCGGTAACACTGGTTACCGCATGGATCGGCGAACTGGCCCGGTCCGCCGAGATCGATCCGATGCTCGTTGCGACCAACCGCGACATCGTGGCGCTGCTCGCCGGTGGAGAATCGCGTCTCTCCCACGGCTGGCGCCGAGACCTCGTTGGTCGGGATATCCAGCGACTGCTGAAGGGGGAGTCGGGTTTGTCCTTCGATGGTGACGGTCGGCTCAGGCTCATCCCTGCCAAAGATGCCGAGGCGCAGTAAACTTTCAGTCAATGTCCATCGCCTAGGCGGATGGCCCTCTGGGCTCCGCTAGTACAAACGGAGCCCATCGTGAAAAAGGGACGTCATCGTCGGTTCGAAGAAGCGCGTCGTCTGAAGCAGTCCGGCCCAACTGCCGAGGATCTCGGGCTTTCTGCGGAGAAGTCCACGAAGAGCGAAGAAGACGAATTTGCTGAGATTGCCGAACGCTATGGCGTGGTGTTCGACGACGATGGCGAGATCGCCGACAATGACGAGGCTTCCTCCTGAACGATCTCATCCGTAACGTCGCGATCGTCGCGCACGTTGACCATGGCAAAACCACGTTGGTCGACGAGTTGTTGCGCCAAACGGGCACCTTTGCCGCGCATCAGGCCGTGGTGGAGCGTGTCATGGACAACAACGACCAGGAACGTGAACGTGGAATCACCATCCTTGCCAAGGCCGCTTCGGTGGAATGGCGTGGGGTCAAGGTCAACCTCGTCGACACACCGGGGCACGCGGATTTCGGTGGCGAGGTGGAACGTGCCCTGGCTCTGGTCGACGGTGTGCTCCTGCTCGTTGACGCCGCGGAAGGCCCACTGCCACAGACGCGATACGTCTTGTCCAAGGCCCTGAACCAGGACCTCCCCGTGGTGCTGGTGATCAACAAGGTGGACCGCAGCGATGCGCGCCCCGAAGAGGTGCTGCTCGAGGTTGAACACCTCTTCCTCGATCTCGCCCATCATGACCATCACTTGAACTTTCCGGTGATCTCCGCGATTGCACGCGAGGGAAGGGCGATGAAGGGACTCGGAATGCCGGGATCCGATGCCGACTTGGTACCGCTCCTGGACGCCATCCTCGACACCATTCCGGCGCCGCAGGGCGATCCAACTGCTCCGTTGCAGGCGCTCGTCACCAACCTCGACGCAAGTGACTATCTCGGTCGCCTGGCGATCGGACGAGTGCACGCGGGCACGCTGAAAAAAGGGGAGTTCGTGGCTCTCCTGGGTAAGCCGGATGGCGACACTCAACCGGTCCTGAAGCGTCGGATCTCCCATCTCTCCCAGTTCATGGGTATCGCCCGCAAGGAGGTGGACACCATCGCCGCTGGTGATCTCTTCATCGTGGCCGGCATCGACGAGGTGGAAGTTGGAGACACCCTCGCCAGTGTGGATGCTCCCTCGGCTCTCGCGCGCCTCGAGGTGGATGAGCCGGTGCTGCGGATGAGTTTTGCCGTGAACTCGTCGCCGTTCTCCGGTCGCGAAGGCACCTACGTGACGAGTCGCCACCTACACGACCGCTTGAAGAAGGAAATCCTCGGAAACGTGTCGATCAAACTCTTCCCGACCGACTCGCCTGATGTGATCGAGGTGGCGGGACGTGGAGAATTGCAACTCGCGGTCTTGATCGAGAACATGCGGCGAGAGGGTTATGAACTGCAGGTGAGTCGCCCCGAGGTGATCACCAAGGAGATCGACGGCAAGAAGCACGAGCCGTACGAGCGTGGCACCATCGACGTGCCGGACGAATTCGTGGGTGCCGTCACCCAGGCCATCGCGCCGCGCCGCGGACGGATCGTCGACATGCGTCCCGGTGACGCCGGCCGAACCATCATGCATTTCACGGCACCGTCGCGCGGACTCATCGGATTTCGATCACTGCTCCTCACGGTGACCCGCGGTACCGCACTCGTTCACCAGAGCTTTGCGGGCTTCGAACCGTGGGCCGGCGACGTACCGCATCGTTTGGGAGGCGCCATGATCGCCGACCGAATCGGTCCCGTCACTGCGTACGCGCTCGACAATTTGCAGATGCGAGGAACGCTCTTCGTGGAGCCCGGCGACGAGGTGTACGAGGGCATGGTGGTGGGCGAGTGCGCTCGTGGCGAGGAGATGGTGGTGAACGCCGTTCGGGCGAAGGAAAAAAACAACATCCGCACCCACAGTCACGATGACGGCGTCAAACTCGCCGCCCCGGTCATCCATACGTTGGAGACGGCGATCGAGTGGATCGGTGATGACGAGCTCGTCGAGGTAACCCCGAAGTCGATCCGTATCCGGAAACGTTGGTTGGGTCTCGAGGATCGACGACGCGCGAACAAGAAGGGCTGAGCAGCATGTCGGAATTCGACGACATCGTGGAACGTCTACGATCCGTATCGGAAGACTTGTCCGACCATGCGATTCGGATCTTGAGCGAAGCTTCCCGTGCCGGAGCAACCAAGCGGCCGGACACGGAACGAAGCATCACCCAAGCGCGACGGGCCGTCGAAAAGGCAATCGTGCTGCTCGAGCGAATGGACGCGAATCTCGACGAGGAATAACCGCCCACAGGCAGAGCATCGGGGTCGATTACCGAGCGTCAGCGGGGATTCCGGTGGTACTCCTTGGCCTTTGCTTCCAGTGCAGCGATGAGTTCGTCGAAGCTCTTCTGAAACGAGGACACACCTTCTTGCTCGAGGAGGCCGGCCACGTCGTCGAGGTCCACACCGGCATGGGAGATGTCGTCCCACAATCGACGTGCGGTATCGGGTGCCGAATCGACCGTGCGTTCAAGTCGACCGTGATCGTCAAACGCCTCCAGGGTGGCATCCGGCAGGGTGTTCACCGTGTCGGGGCCGATCAACTGATCCACGTACATGGTGTCGGGATACTCGGGATTCTTCGTAGACGTGGACGCCCAGAGGGGACGCTGCGCGCGCGCCCCGAAGCGTTGGAGCCTGGTCCATCGCTCGCCGGCGAACGTCTCACGAAACATCGCATACGCAAGTTGGCCCTGGGCGACCGCGGCCGTGCCACAAAGTGAGGTTGCGGTTCCTCCCAGCGCCGCGAGGCGTCGGTCGACCTCGGTGTCGACGCGTGAGATGAAGAAACTTCCCACGCTGCTGATTCCGGAGAGGTCCGTGACGCCGGAGGCCACTCGGTCCTCGAGACCCGAGACGTAGGCCTCCAAGACTGCGGCGTACCGTTCAAGGCTGAAGATGAGCGTGACGTTCACGCTGCGACCCTCGGAAATCATCGTCCGGATGGCCGGGAGACCTTGCGTCGTGGCGGGAATCTTGATCATGACGTTGCGCCGTCCGATTCGATCGTGGAGTCGTCGCGCCGCATTAAGGGTTTGGACTCCATCGTGCGCGAGACCGGGATCCACCTCGACGCTGACGAAACCGTCCGATCCGTTCGACTCCTCGTGGATCGGTGCAAAGACGTCGAGCGCGGAGTCGATGTCGCGAAGCACCAGTTCCCAATAGGCATCGATTGATGACATGCCGTCGCGGGCAAGTGTTTCGAACTGCGAGTCGTAGTCGTTGGAACCCTGGATCGCCTTTTGAAAGATGGTTGGGTTGCTCGTCAGGCCCCGGATACCGCGATCACGCAGTGCCGCCAGCTGTCCGTTGGTGATCCACCCTCGCCGCAGATTGTCGAGCCACGGACTCTGGCCGTGCTCCAGGTAGAGGCGTCGAAGTCGGGTCACGGTCAGGCTCCCAGCGTGTCGATGAGGTCGCGGGCCCGGGCAACCACGTTGTCCACCGAGATACCGAGGCGCTGCAGGGCCACGTTTCCCGGGGCGGATGCACCGAAACGATCGATGCCGATCGAGTCATCTGCAAGTGCACTCCAACCGTAGGTGCTGCCGGCCTCAACCGACAGCACGGGCACACCGATTGGCAGGACGTGCGATCGATAGGTCGGATCCTGCCCGGCGAACAATTCCAGACATGGCATCGAAACGACACGCACCCGAAGTCCGGCTTCGCCGAGTTGGCGTGCGGCGTCGACGGCGAGAGCAACCTCGGTACCCGTGGCCACCACGTTGAGTTGGGGAGTGTCATCGGTGTCGCGAACGATTGCTGCCCCCCGTTCGACGGCCCGTCCATCGGTGACGATTGGTGTGTTTTGGCGTGACAGGATGAGCGCGGTAGGACCGTCATGGTCGCAGGCTTGACGCCAAGCAGCCGCGGTTTCGTTTGCATCCGCCGGACGTACCACGCGCAGACCCGGGATGACTCGCAACGAAGCCAGCTGCTCGACGGGTTGATGCGTTGGTCCATCCTCGCCCACGCCCACCGAGTCGTGGGAGAAAACGAAGATCACCTTCGCACGCGAGAGCGCTGCGAGTCGCAGTGCAGGCCGCATGTAGTCGGCAAAGACGAAGAACGTTCCGACCGCCGGAAGGACGCCACCGTGTAGGGCCATTCCGACGGCGACGGCGCCCATGGCGTGTTCCCTGATTCCGTAGTAGATCTGGCGACCTTCGGGATGCGCTGCCGAGAGTGCCGATTCCCCGGTCATCTTGGCGCCGGTATTGCCGGTGAGATCGGCGCTTCCCACGATGAGTCCGGGCAGGTCGTCGCGTGCGGCGTCGATCGCCTTTTGCACCGCCACGCGGGTTGCCACGCTCGTGGTCGGGTCGAACGTGGGCGCGGCAGAGCTCCAGGCGGCGCTTCGAGATGGGTTCCACATTCGATGCCACCGATCGTCGGCACGTGCTTCGGCAGCTTGCTGCAGTTCTCTCGCCGCAACTCCCCGTGCTCGGGCATGCTCACGAAGCGCCGTCACCACCTCCGCGTCCACCCAGAACGGTTCATCGGGAATGCCCATCACACGCTTGGTTGCGGTGATGTGCGCGGCACCGAACGGATTCCCGTGTGCCTCGGGTGCGTCGGTGAAGTCCGGGGAGGGAAAACCGATGTGCGAGCGCAGGACGAGGAGCGTCGGTGATCCACGGTGCCGACGAGCGGCCACCAATGCTCGTTCGAGGGCGTTGAGATCGTCGGCGACTTCGCCCAATTGGACGACGTTCCAGCCGTACGCCCGGAAACGGCCCTCGACATCGTCGCTACAGGTGAGTGACGTCGTCCCATCGATGGTGATTCGATTGTCGTCGAACACGCAGATGAGTCGATCAAGTTGCTGGTGGCCGGCCAACGATGCTGCCTCATGACTGATACCTTCCATGAGGCAGCCATCGCCCACGATGACGAACGTGTGGTGGTCGTGGAGTTCCTCACCGAATCGCGCGCGCAGGTGGCGCTCGGCCATCGCCATGCCGACCGCATTTGCAAAGCCCTGTCCAAGCGGACCAGTGGTGACCTCCACTCCGGACGTGTGGCCGTATTCCGGATGCCCGGGCGTGGAGGATCCCCATTGGCGGAATGCGCGGATGTCGTCGATCTCCAGTCCGTAGCCGTTGAGATACAACATGGCGTACTGGAGAATCGACGCATGTCCATTGGAGAGGATGAAGCGATCCCGCCCGCTCCAGGTCGGATGCGTCGGATCATGTCGCATGACGCGGCTGTAGAGCACGTGGGCGAGTGGAGCAAGTGCCATGGCGGTGCCCTGATGACCGCTCTTGGCGAGCAGTGGCGCATCCATTGCGAGACCGCGAATCATCGCGATCGCGAGGTTGTCCTGTTGCTCGGTCAACCCTTTCGCCACGGGAGCGACGATAGTCGGCGCGCGCGTTAGGCGGGCGGCAAAACGTTGAGCGGTACGGCCATCCACGGCCCCTGACCGATACGACTATGGGCGACGACTTGACCGTAGCGTTCGATGTTCAATTCCGCCCGTACGAGTCGATACGTGAACTTGCCCGGATCAACCTGAAATGGACTCACGTTTTGCGCCAATGGCGGTGTCATCTCGGGATCAGTGCCGGCTGGTTGAAACACCACTTCCAACACACCGTTACCCGCCTCGTTCGCGGGGCAGTGGATGAGGACCATGAGGTGCGGTGACATGGTGCACGGAACAGGGGCGGGGGCCACCTGGGAAAAATACACACCCGTCAGATCGATGCGCATCGATGGACCTTCCACTTGTCGCATTGCAAAGTTGTCGATGAACAACGCGGCGACGATGTGCATGTCGCTGGAACACTACCGTTATGAGTCGTGGCTCATCGTCTGACGCTCAGTGAACACGACTCGAAGAAGCTCCTTGCGACGTACGGTGCATCGTTCGCCGCCGAGGCGACGGCACAGGATGCAACCGCCGCGGTTCAGGCTGCGGCGACGATCGGCTACCCGGTGGTGATGAAGCTGGTTGGCGAGCGCTTGGCCCACAAGAGCGAACGCGGCCTGGTTCGCCTCGGTATCGCAGATGATGCATCGGCGGCGCACACCGCCCGGGAGTTGCTGGCGGCACGGCGGGACGATGACGGCGACGTCTCGTTGCTGGTGGCCGAACAGATCGAGGGATCGCGGGAGCTGTTGCTCGGGTTGGTGCGCGACCCGGTGTTCGGCCCGGTCGTCGTGCTCGGTGCGGGGGGCGTGACCGCGGAAGCGATTGCAGACGTTCAAATGCGGGTCGCCCCGTTGCATCGTTCCGACCTCGACGACATGCTCGATGCGCTGGGCACCTCACGTCTTTATGGGGCGTTCCGTGGCAAACGGCCGGTCGACCGTGTCGCGCTGTGGAACCTGGTTGAAGCGGTGCAATCCTTGGCGATGGATCGAACGGACTTGTCGTCGGTGGACATCAACCCGGTGATCGTCACCGACGATGGGCGACCGATCGCGGTCGACGCGCTGATCGAACTGCGCGGCAGCACGACATCGCCAGGGACGCAGACTTCGGGAGAGGCGAACACGCCGCAGACCAACGAACCGGAGGTACCGCGACACGACGACTCGGGCTTCGATGCGTTGTTCTCGCCGCGCGGTGTGGTGGTGGTTGGTGCGTCCACGCATCCGGGAAAGTTCGGGTTCGTTTCGTTGCACAATCTTCTCGTCGGTGGATATCGCGGCGAGATCGCCGCAACAAATTTGTCGAAGGAGATTGTGCTGGGCGTTCCAACCGTGGCGGCGATCACCGACTTGACATCAAACACCTACGACCTCGCGTTCTTCTGCACGCCAGCCAGCGTGAACGAGCAATTGATACGTGACTGCGCAGAACGCGGTATCCGAGCCGTGTTCGTCACGTCCGCCGGCTACGACGAATCGGGTTCGGAGCCCGCGCCTGTGCAGACGGGCGAATCGGTAGGTGAGTCGGCACAGGAGCGCCTCGTGCGCGTCGCGCGGGAGTGCGGCGTGTTCCTCGCGGGCCCCAACGGGCAGGGCGTGGTGAGCACGCCGAGCTCGTTGTGTGCTCAGATCGTTGCGCCGTATCCACCGGCGGGTTCCATCTCGATCGCCAGCCAGAGCGGCAATTTCGTTTCCAGTTTCATGAACCTGTCTCGGGCAACGGGCGTTGGTGTCGCGCGAGCGGTATCGGCGGGGAATGCGGCAGCAGTCGACGTCGCCGACTACGTCGAATGGATGTCCCGGGATTCCGCAACCGCCGTGGTGCTCAGCTACATCGAAGGAGTGGACGACGGCAAGCGGTTGCGACGTGCATTGGAGGTCGCCGTCTCTCGCAAACCGGTGGTGCTCATGAAGGGAGGGGCGTCGGAAGCCGGCGCCCGTGCCGCGTCGAGTCACACCGGCGCGCTCGCCTCTGATGATGCCGTCTTCGAGGGGTTGTGTCGGCAGTTGGGGGTCGTTCGAGCGCGCGACGTGGAGGAAGCATTCGACGCAGCAGCATTGTTCGCAACGTCCCCATTGCCAAAGGGAAATCGAGTGGCCATCCTTACGACGGCGGGAGGTTGGGGCGTGGTTACCTCCGATGCGCTGAGTGCCGACGGGGTGCTCTCCCTCGCGATGCTGTCGGATGATGTCATGCACCGACTCGATTCACTCCTCCCCGCGCGCTGGTCGCGAAACAATCCGGTTGATTGCGCAGGTGGCGAGACACGCGACACCATCCCTGCGGTACTCGAGGTCCTTGCGTCCAGTTCCGACGTGGATGCCGTGGTGTACCTCGGAATCGGCATCCAGTCCAACCAGGCTCGGCTGATGCGCGAGGGTGGATTCTTTCCTGATCATGGTCTGGCTCGGATCGTGGAGTACCACGAACGTCAAGACGAACGTTTCGCCACCGTTGCCCACGAGCTTTCACGAACCCATCAAAAGCCGGTGTTGATCGCCACCGAATTGTCGCTTGCAGATTCGAACAATGCAGGTCCGCGTACCGTACGGTCACTCGGCGGCATGTGTTTCTCGAGCGGGCCACGTGCGGTGCGTGCATTGGCGCATGTCTATCGGTATGCGCGCTTTCGGGGGCTGGCACAGTGAGTCTGTCGTCCGTGTTTTCTGTCGTGCGCCGTCGATTGCGGCAATTCGATCGACACCTCATCAATGCGGATACCCAGCGGTCTGCCACGAGCATCGTCGTCGCATTGTCGGTGCTGCTGGTTCCGGTGTTCTCGGCGTGGCAAGTTGCCAAATCATCGGCAGCTGCGGCCGAGCCGGTCACCGTGCCGATCGATATTCCTTCCACGCCTGCGGAACCACTCTTCTCGGTACGTCGCGTGGCGCGGACCGTGGCCATCGAGGCGCGTGTTGCTGAGCTGCGGAGTCGACTCGCGACGTTCTCCGAATCGCTGCCCGGTGAGTCCTGCATGACCGTTCATGCCGAAACGAGGGTGGTGGCCTCCGTTCGCGGTACACAGCCGATGATTCCCGCCAGCAACCAGAAGATTTTGGTGGCAGCAGCGGCGCTGGATGTTCTGGGCCCGGACTATCGCTTCACGACGGTGCTTCGGGGGAACCGCGTCGGAAACACGGTGCTCGGCGATCTTTGGCTCGTTGGTGGAGGCGATCCCGTACTGAGTACCCGTGGATACCCACCCACACAGGCGTACCCAACGGCGGCACCCACCTTTCTCGACACCTTGGCCGATGAGTTGGTTGCCAGTGGTGTGTCACGAGTGACCGGGGCAGTGGTCGGTGACGAATCGCGCTACGACCAGGAGCGTTACGTTCCAAGTTGGGGTGACGGCATCCGTGCAATCGAAGCCGGACCACTCGGGGCGTTGATGGTGGACGATGGGATTCTCCTCGGTGATCCGTTCAAACCAGCGAACCCCGCCGCAGGAGCCGCAGCGGCATTCACGCGCTTGTTGCAGGCACGAGGGGTGACGGTGGCAGGCATCCCACGTGCAGGTGTGACGTCCTCGACGGATCCCGAGGTGGCCCGGCTGGTATCCGCACCACTCAGTGCGTTGCTGGTGGACGTTCTCGCAAACAGCGACAACAACGCAGCAGAACTACTGCTGAAGGAAATCGGTTTGGTTCGCAACGGTACCCCTACGCGCGTCGCAGGACTGCAATCGGTGGTGGCAGTCCTCGAGGCGAGAGGGGTCCCCACCGACGGGGTGGTCCTGGTGGACGGTTCCGGGCTCGATGGATCGAATCGAGTCACGTGTTCGTTGATGGTCGACCTGCTCGAATCCTTCGGTTTGAACAGCGTGTTGGCGGAGGGTTTGGCGTTGGCCGGTACGACCGGAACGTTGCGACAGCAACTCACGTCCGTTCCCGCGGTTCGTCGGGTGCGTGCAAAGACGGGAACCTTGCGCAATGCGAAGACGTTGAGTGGGTTCTTTCCAGTTACGGATGGGGCCATTACGTTCTCGCTGCTCTTGAACGGTGCAGGAGTCTCGAACCAGTCGGCGTACCAACCGCAGTGGAAGTCGCTAATGGACGCACTCGGTACCTTCAGCGAGACGCCATCCACGACGGATCTACTCCCGCGTTCGTAGTACTTCGCGGGATCGTCCCGCCGTCGAGAACGGATACGCCGATAGACAGAAGGTATGCAATTCGACCCCGTCGAGACCTACGAGTTGGTGCGCGACTACGCCAAGCAGGAAACCGTTGGTCCGCTGAAGGGCGCGGGGCGTTGGTTGGTGTTCGGCCTCTTGGCTTCGTTCTTTCTGTCCGTGGGCTCCATCATCGTGTTGGTGGGCTTCCTGCGAATGTTCCAGGATGTGGTGTTGGTCGTGTGGTTCCCCGACCAGGCCGATGGTCTTTCGTTCCTGCCGTACGTGCTGACCCTGGCGATCGGGCTATCGATCTCGATCGTCGCCTGGTCGCGGATTCGCGTATTCGAATTGAACAAGGGCGC
>JAFMFM010000033.1 GCA_017856115.1 Actinomycetota bacterium
AAAACCGTTGTGGGTGTATGCCTACCGTGGGTTCAAATCCCACCCCTTCCGCCATACGGCCGCAAAGGAGCAACGTGACCGTTAGCCGAGACAACCAGCGACTCCTCGTCGTTACCGGGGTTGGCGGCTTTATCGGTTCCTCGCTGGCGGGGCGCTTGTTGGTTGATGGCTATCGCGTTCTTGGCGTCGATGATTTTTCTTCAGGAAAGCGGTCAAACGTTCCCCTCGGGATCGACTTGGTGGAAGCGAACCTGGCTTCAACCGCGTTG
This sequence comes from Actinomycetota bacterium, assembly GCA_017856115.1. Lineage (GTDB taxonomy): Bacteria > Actinomycetota > Acidimicrobiia > Acidimicrobiales > Ilumatobacteraceae > F1-60-MAGs027. The sequence goes on from JAFMFM010000033.1 coordinate 270, forward strand.
AGCGATATTTTGCCGTCTCGGGCACTCGCAGTTCTGCACCTTGCGGGCCAGTCGTCGGGTGAAATCAGTTTTGATGACCCGGTTGGTGACCTCGAGAAGAACGCGGTTTCCACCTTGCGCTTGATTGAGTATGGGATTGGTGCCGGTGTGCAACGTTTCGTGCATGCAAGTTCCATGTCGGTGTACGGCTCCGTATCCGATAAGCCCGTAAGGGAGGACGCGACACTTCGGCCGCTGTCGTGTTACGGCGTAGGAAAGGCAACAGCCGAGGGATATCTGCAGGTGTTCTCTCGTCGCCTGCCGTACGTGGCACTGCGAATGTTCAACGTATATGGCCCCGGTCAAGATATGTCGAACTTGCGGCAAGGAATGGTGAGTATCTATCTGGCACAGGCTCTCGCCACCAGCAAGATCGTGGTGAAGGGAAGCATGCAGAGATATCGGGACTTTGTCTATATCGACGACGTGGTCGAAGCATGGGCCCTAGCGTTGCAGCGTGATGAAGCCCTCAATCATGCCATCAATATCGGTACTGGTGTGCGGACCGAGGTTGGACAACTTCTAGAACTGATCACGGCCATCGTGCCCGGCACGACAGTGGAGTTTGCCGACAACACGCCCGGTGATCAATTCGGGATCTATGCCGATACAACACGAATGACTCGACTGCTCGGAATAGCAACCACCACTACGTTGCAGGATGGACTACAACGATTCGTCGACGAGGTCCGCACCGCGTGACCGTGTCGACAGCGCAGCGACGCGAGAGTATCGGCCGATATGTGGACGTCGTTCACCAAATAGGTCGGGCTGTGATCCACCGGCAATCTCTCCGCGACCACCTCATCGTCGATGGCGTCGACTTCTGGTCGGCATCACCACTACGGGAGAGCAGTCCGTGGAGCTCGCCAATCTTTTCCCGACTCGACGTGCTACTGGAGCGAGCGGCTTCTGTCTTGGATGGTGTCGATTCGTCATCCAGTGAGGTGAAGCAAATGCCCACGCAGCGCATCTCGCGCTCACGAGTGTGGGGGTACTGGTGTGCGAGCGCATTTTCGAGTCTGTGGAATCGAACACGTCGTGTTGGAGGCAATGTTGTGTTCGTGGTGTTCCTGCCCGAGTCGAACACACCAACATCAGACAAAGAAGTCGTGGCTCGATACTTCGGACAGCTTCCCGAGCATGCCAAATCGATGGGCCTCGCGCCCGTTGTGGTGTTTCTCCCCACGAACTCACGCCCGGCATCCATGACGAAGGGTGAGCGTCGAACATGGCGCACGATGCGGTGCGAGATGAGCTCGGTGCCAATTACCTCTTTCGTTACGCCACGAACTGTGTGGCAAAGCTGGAAGTTGTGGCGACGTCTCCAACGGCAGGCCCCGTCATCGTTCGACGTGTCGTCGGCACTGAAACCCAACCTCAAAGCTTTATGGCCACATTTCGAGTCCGACTTTGAAGATTCGGTGCGCGGTACCGCGTCGGTGCGCTCGGCAATGCTTGCCGTCGGATTCCGCAGCGCGATCAAAGCCGTACGTGGGGCACGACTGGTGGTATACCCGTTCGAAGGCCAGGGTTGGGAGTCGCTCCTGGAGCGTGCCTGTTCCGCCGAAAACGTGCCGAGTATCGCGTACCTCCACACGATTATGAAGCCATGGGATCTGCGAGCGCACACAGCACTACGCGAAGTGCCGCCGAGAATTCTTGCCCTACACGGCGACCATGATCGATCGGAATTGCAGGCGGTTGCAGGCATCGCTGAGTCGAACAGCAAAACACTCACCGTGCCCGTTGAAGCGCTCCGTTACGGCTATCTCGCCAACTCCACGATGTCGCAATCTCGAGTGTTGCTCGAGATCCAAGTACTCGTTGTCATGGGATCCGACTGCAAGAACTCGAATCATCAGTTCGCAGCCATCATCGATGAGATTCGACGGCAAGGCAAGCCATGGAAGATCCAAGTAAAGACGCATCCACAATGCCCCTCCACTGCCTCGATTGGCCCTGAAACGCAGGTGGTGAGCGGCAGTCTGCATGAGGCGTTTGCAGAAAGTTCCGCAGTATTTCTTTGTGGTACTGCTGCACCGCTCGACAGTTATCTCTACGGGTTGCCAACCGCGGCGCTCATTGACGACTCCGGATACTCCATGAATCCCCTCGAGCCAGATGATTCGTACTTCGTGGGTAAAACACCAGCTGAGGTGGTCGCATGGTTGACGTCTGCCATGGTGGGGCCACGACGAGTGCCATCTGCCGAAAGGTTCTTCGATCTTTCGCCTGGGTTTGCGAAGTGGGAGAAGATTATTCACGACGCTCTCACCGCGCATCGGTGAACGTTTCGCTACGGAAGGGCGATGGGTTACCGAGCAGCCAGCATTCGCCTGGCACGCTCCAGATCGCCAGGTGTATCGACGGCAATACCGTTTTCGTGCACCTCCACCATCGCCACACGAAAGCCGAGCTCGAGGAATCGGAGTATTTCGATGTCTTCAAGTTCTTCGAGCGGAGTTTTTGACGGCTGGGCAGCAAACTGCCGCAGCGCATCGGCTCGAAACGCATAAAGCCCTACTTGTCGATGTGCACCCTTGAATTCCAGGGCCTTCGTAGTGGGAATCGCACCTCGACTGATGTACAACAGATTTCCGCTCATATCTCGCACCACTTTAGGGACGGTGACACTGCGAAAATCCTCCTCGGAATGGATCGGTGCACATGCATTAATGACGGAGAGGTCAGAGGGTGCATGTTGTGCGGCGGCAATCATGTTTGTAACTCCGTCAGGATCGAGAAACGGTTCGTCACCCTGAACGTTGATGTACCACGAAGCGCCGATTCGCTCTGCAACTTCAGCTACACGGTCGGTACCGGTTAGGCAGGAGGAACTGGTCATAACCGACCGCATACCATGCCGCGTGCACTCCGCCATGATTCTGTCATCATCCGTAGCCACGTAGATATTGGAAGTATCGACGGCCTGAGCAACTTGTTCGTAACAGCGTCGAAGTACCGATTTGCCACCGAGGTCGGCGAGGGCCTTGCCAGGGAAGCGGGTAGACGCGTAGCGCGCGGGGATAACAACGATCATGGAGTGACTACTTCTTCACCTGAATCACAGCGGAGCAAAGAGCGAGCGCTGATCCACTGTAAGTGTTGTTTTGGTGAGAGACACCAGGGGAAGTGCCCCGTTGGTGGTTGTGTAGTGGCGCAGCGTGTTCTCAACAGCAAGTTGTCGTGCATCGTTCGGTTCGTACCCGTCGGCACCAACGACGAAGATTCGCTTCGCTCTACCTTCGGTAGCCACGGCAAGTGCGTAACCAATCACCAACGGATCGGGGATTCCCACACCTACCGGCAGCGAAGTAAAGCCTTCCTGCGTTACCGACATACCGACATCACGGAGTCGCTTTACGTTGATACCCAATGATGCGAGTAATGCGCCTGGTGCAACCACTTCGCACTCGAGCTCGCTAAGCGCCGATGCATCGAGCATCGCTCGTTCTGGGTGGCATACCGCTACGGCGTCGACGAGTGACATATCGATGGGGAGATGTGCATTGAGCCCCAGCACGAATGGTTGATGCTGACGAATGAACATTTCTATTTCGGACTTCTTCGCGCGGGCTTCCGGGCCGTTGGCCACGATCAGCACGTCGCGTGCGATGCACCAGTCGTCGACATTGCTTCCGCCCGCGAACTGTAACGGCTCACCCTGTACCGCCTCGGTGAGACGTCGAACATCGAAGCTGGTTGCGCCGCGCTCGTTGAGCCGGTCGAGTGCCGCGGTGATCTCGGATGGAGAGTAGCGATCGTCCTTGGTGAGTTCCATCACGTACGTGGGGTGCACGGCAAGATTCGCCGATTGGAAGTAGTGCAGACTTGATCCCCATCCGTAGATGCGTTTCAACTCGGCAAAATCGTGTTCCACGAGGTTGACCAGTGGTTGCACGGAAGCCGTGGTGAGGCCTCGGCGTGCGAGCTCCATCACCAAGTACTCGGTACGAACGTTGCCAGGACCCCGGCCCATTCCTTGGATGGTGGAGTCAACGATGACAGCTCCGGCGTCGATTGCTTCCATGGTGTTGGCGAGTGCGTACGACATGTTGTCGTGGAGGTGACAACCGATTGCCGTACCGAAGCCGTCCCCAAGTGCGTTCATGATGGGCGCAACGTCGGCCGGGCGAAGGGATCCGAACGAGTCGGCGATGTAGGCGTAACTCACATCGAACGCTTTGGCTTGCTTGCCGAATGCGGTGATGTGAGGGTGTTCGATTTCGGATATCTGCATCAGATTGAGTGCTACGTCGTAGCCGAGTTCACGGAGTTCTTCGATGGAAGGTCCAAGCTTGTCGACCTCATTCCGGTTGGCGGCAATGCGCACCATCGACACCTGCGAGTGATTGCGCCGAGAAAACGTGCTGCGAATGGCTACGCGTTGGTCGGCCACCTGCAGTAGCTCTTTTGCATTCAGCATCACCGCCAGGGAGAGGTGCTGGGGGATACCGAGACGGTCGATAAATGCATCGGTGGTGTATGCCGTGGCCCCGAGGTATTGAGTGGTGTGCAGGGTTCGGAAGCCAAGCTCCACGATGTCGATTCGTGCGGCTGCCGTTGCATCCACGTAGCGCTTGACGAGGTCGAATGAGTAGTCCCAATCGTTGTAATAGCCGCCGTCGCGCAACGTGCAGTCGAGCACGAGCACATTGGACGGGGCGCCCTGCTGGGAACGCGATGCCACGTATTCAGCGTACTGAGTGCCCTAACGGCTCTGGGCGTACCGTAATGATGTGGACGATGAAACCGCAATGCGCCATGCGCTCACCGAAGCGCAACGCGCAATTGCTCACGGCGACGTGCCCGTAGGTGCCGTTGTGCTGCACAACGGCGAAGTGATCGCGCGTGCATGCAATGAGCGCGAGCACCGTGGAGACCCAACTGCACATGCCGAGGTACTGGCGCTTCGTGCGGCAGCCCGACACCTCGGCACGTGGCGGCTGGATGAGTGCACGCTCTACGTAACGCTCGAGCCGTGCACGATGTGTGCCGGGGCAATTGTAAATGCGCGCGTGGGAACCCTGGTATTCGGTGCCGCCGACCTCAAAGCGGGTGCCACGGGATCGCTGTACAACGTTGCGGCTGACCCGCGACTGAATCACGAGCCGACCCTGCGTCACGGCGTGCTGGCCGACGAATGTTCGACGGTGCTCCAGGAATTCTTTCGCGCTCAGCGATAGAGCCTGCGAGGTTACTTGCAGTACGTTTCGTTCTCGGGAACAGTGAGCGAGATGAGATATGCATCCACGGTGGCAACCACGCAGATGTTCAGTCCATAGCCCGTGTGGCGATCCGCCTCCACGATGACCAGCACACCACCTTCGAGATTCTTTGCAGCTTTACGAGTGCTGGCGAGCGGTGTGGCCGCATCACCGGTGGTACCAATCACCACGATCGGCCCCGCTCCGGTGCCCGTTACTTCAACTCGTGACTCCACGCGATACGGCCACAACGCACAGGCGTAGCCGTAACCAAAGTTCTCGCCGAGCCGCTTCGCTGCAGCGGCAAACTTGGGAATGTCGGCGTCGACATCGGCGATGGTGGAACCTTCGGGGTCATCGAGACAGGAGATCGCCAGAAACGCCTCCAGCTCGTTGCCGTAGCTCCCGTCGAACTTTCGCTGGTAATAGTCGTCATAGAGCGCAAGCAGTTGTGCCCCGTTGCCGTTCACGGCGTTAGCGAGCGCGGTTTCCAATTGCGGCCACAGCGTGTTGCTGTACATCGCCTGCACCACGGCCGTATAGAACACGCCTTGGGTGACCGGGGTTCGATCGCTGCTCACCCGGATGGGATTTTTGTCGATGTCAATAACGAGCTGGTCGAAGAGCGCTGCCGGGTCACCGTCGTTGTAGATCTTGCAGGTACTGCGCTTGGCGCAGTCGGCAAGGAACGCCGAGAGTTGCTGCTCGAAGCCCTTCAATTGGGCGACGGCCTGATCGAAGCCGTTTGCGTTCGGATCAGACGCACCATCGAATACGGCTGCACGCACGGTGTCGGGGAACATCGTGACCCAGGTGGCGCCGAGCTCGGAGCCGTAGGAGAATCCGAAGTAGGTGATGGAATCTTCGCCGAGTGCACGGCGGATGGAGTCCATGTCGCGAGCCGAGGCTTCGGTGGAGATGTACTTGAGCATTTCGCCGTTGTTCTCCACACAGAGATCGACGAATTCTTGTGTGAGATCGATCATCCGTTGCTTGGCGGCAGCATCGTTGGGCGGCGAGTCGATACCGAAGAATCGGTCGTAGTCCTCCGTGCAGTCCACCGCTGGTGTCGATTCGCCGGTGCCACGTGGGTCCCAGCCGACGATGTCGAACCTGTCGGTGAGCTGTGCACTGAAGTACCACTCGGCGCTGGCTGCAACATCGGAACCGCCGAAGCCCGGTCCACCCGGGTTCACCAACATCGAGCCGATTCGCTCGGAAGGACCATCGGCGAGCCGGCGCGTAAGAAACAAGGAGAAGGTACCGGCACTCGTATCGTCGTAATCGAACGGCACCGTCAAGCGTCCGCACTCGAGCGTGCCCGACGACGTGGCTGACATCGACGAGGTATCGCACTCACCCCAGACGATCACATTGGTACCAATGTCGGCATCCGGAGCGGGATCGTCGTCAAGGTTCGTGTCGCTCGCAACCGTTGTCACGGGTGAGTTGTCAACGATGGTGGGATCGGTGCTGGCTTCGTACACCAACCGCTCGCCACAACTGGAAACCGCCAGCATTGCGGCAACGACCAAGGCGGCACGCCGCATGTTCACCATGAGACCGACAGCCTAGATTTGCGGGTGCGAACGTGACAACGCCCAAGCCCATGACCGACTTCGACGACACGCTCGATGACACCTTCAGTCAGCCGACGGACCATGTTGCCGACTCGGCCCAGAGCGTGTCCGAGCTCATCGATGCCATCAATGCGTTACTCACGCGTGAATTCCGCGAGGTATGGGTCTACGGCGAGGTCGGCAAGGTAAGCCAGCCGAGTAGCGGACACGTGTACTTCGACCTGGTGGAGGACAACGACGGCGAAAAACACGTGATCTCCGTCAAACTGTGGCGCGGAGTTCGTCAGCGGCTGCTATCCAAGATGAAGCAACACGACATGGACGTGGTGTCGGGCATCAAGGTGCGCATACGTGGTACCCCCGACGTTTACGGCGCCACGGGACAATTCGGCTTCAAGATGTCCGATGTCGACCCTCGTTTCACGCTCGGCGACCTCGCCGCCCAGCGCGACGAAATCATCGCAAAACTGAAGAAAGACGGTGTATATGACCGCAACCGGCACACGACGCTGCCGCTCGTACCGCTATCGATCGGCGTGGTTACCAGCAAGGGCTCGGCGGCCCATGCCGACTTCATGAAGACCCTCGAAGAGTCGGGAATCGGCTTCAACGTGACCTTGTGCGATGTTCGGGTACAGGGCGAAGGTGCGGCCCGCCAGGTCGCAGCCGCAGTCGCACGGCTGGGTGATCAACCGAACGTGGACGTGGTAGCCGTGATCCGGGGTGGTGGCTCGCGCACCGATCTGGCGACGTTCGATACCGAGGTCGTGGCGCGAGCCATTGCCGTCTGCCCAAAACCGGTATTCACCGGAATCGGACACGACATCGACACGAGCATCGCCGACGAAGTGGCGTTTTCATGGAACAAAACACCAACGGCATGCGCCGTTGCAATCGTGGAGAGGGTGAATGGCTTCGTGCACCACGTTGACTCGGCTGCCCAACGCATCGCGAACGTGGTGTTGACGGCATTAGCCAACAGCGAGCGTCGCGTGGCCAACGCCGTGGGACGACTGCGAACGCTTCGCACCACCGCGCTGGAAGCCGCCACGTCGCGCATCGACCTCTTGTCGACGGAGCTCGCCGGATTCGATCCGGTGGTGCTCATGCGCCGTGGCTGGAGCATCACGTACTCGGCCGACGGCAAGGTGCTGAAATCGGTACGAGACATCGATCGCGGGAACGAAGTCACCACGCGTGTTGCCGACGGCACCGTCGTGAGTACCGTCGTTGCCACCACATCATCACGTACGAACGAACAGAAACCAAGGAGCAACAACAACAATGCCTAGGAAGAAGGATGACGCAGACATCGGATACGAGGACGCCGTCACCGAACTCGAAGAGATTCTCGAGGCGCTGTCCGACGACGACATCGACGTGGACGAACTTGCAGAGCGAGTGAAACGAGCCACGGAACTCGTCAAGGTGTGTCGCGATCGAATCGCAGCCGCGCGGTTGGAGGTGAAGGAGATCCAACTTCCCGAGGAGTCACGCTGATCTTCGCGCGGCATCGATGGCTTCACCGTCGATATCGGCGTAGCCTCATCTCGTGAGTTCGGCTCCAGCGTCGCTGCGCGACATCGCCACCCGAGTCGATGATCGTCTGCGGGCGTTGATCGCACAGGAACGGACTCGGTGGGTGGGGTTCGACACGGATCTGGAGGTGCCGTTCGACGAACTCGAGCGAATGGTGGTGGGCGGCGGAAAGCGGCTTCGCCCCGTGTTTACCTACTGGGGATTTGTCGGCGCTGGTGGTTCGTCAACCGACCAGCGTGTCATCGATGCAGGTGCAGCCTTCGAGTTGTTGCATGCCTTTGCACTGTTTCACGACGACATCATGGATGGTTCCGTCACGCGACGCGGCGTCACCACCACGCACGAACGAATGCAAGCCGAGCATCGGACGCGCAGTTGGTCCGGTGATGCACGCCGATTCGGGGATGGTTCGGCAATCCTGATCGGCGACTTGTCGTTCGTGTATGCGGACAGTTTGCTTTCACACCTTGGTCCGCGTGGATGGCAGATGTGGAACGAGCTTCGCGTGGAGCTGAACATCGGTCAATACCTCGACATGCTCGGCTCGGCTCAAAACGAACGACGTCCCGAGAAAGCGGCACGCATCTGCCGGTACAAAAGTGGCAAATACACCATCGAGCGGCCACTGCACCTCGGCGCATTGCTCGCTGACGAGGCGACACCACTTCTCGCCGACTATTCGGCCTATGGATTGCCACTCGGTGACGCGTTCCAGTTGCGCGATGATGTACTCGGAGTCTTTGGTGAGGCGTCGGTAACCGGCAAGCCGGTGGGTGATGACCTACGCGAAGCGAAACCCACGCCGCTCATGGCGCTGGCATCGTCGCGTGCCACGACCCCCCAGCGCGAAGTGTTGTCGCGCGTAGGTGCAAAGGTGCTTTCCGACACAGACGTTGCACAGGTACAGCAAGTGATCGTCGAGTGTGGTGCACTAGCAGAGATGGAAACCATCATCGATCGGCTCACCACCCAGGCCATCACCGCAATCAACGATGCACCAATCGATGGTGATGTGCGTACCGAGTTGGTCGCACTCGCACACTTCGTCAGCGATCGACGCGTATGAGCCACGAGTCATGACCAGCAAACCGATGCACGTCGTGGTGATTGGCGCCGGGCTCGGAGGGCTCTCGAGTGCTGCATACTTGTCACGCAGTGGTCACAACGTGACCTTGCTCGAACGTGACGACATTCCCGGGGGTCGTGCAGGAGTGATCGCCTCGCACGGTTTCCGATTGGACAACGGCCCCACGGTGTTGACCATGCCGGGGCTGTTGGAGGATGCTTTCGTCGCCGCGGGGGCCAACATGGCCGACTACGTGAAGGTCAAGAAGGTGGATCCGATGTATCGCGCCGTGTACGAAGACGGCAGTGAACTACTCGTGCGTCACGGTCGCGAGGCGATGGCCGAAGAAATCGCAAAGTTTTCAAACAAGGTGGAGGCGGCGTCGTTCGTCAAGTTCTGTGCGTGGTTGGAGGGTCTCTACGAGGCGGAGATGTCGTCGTTCATCGACACGAACTTCGACTCCGTCCTGGATTTGGCTCGCCCGTGGCGTGATGGACTGCGGCTCGTGCAGATGGGTGCCTTCCGGAAGTTGGACAAGAAGGTCGGCGGATTCTTCAAGGATGATCGATTGCAGCGCATCTTCAGTTTTCAGTCGATGTACGCAGGGCTGGCGCCGTACGAGGCGTTGTCGCTGTATGCAGTAATCACCTACATGGACTCCGTCGAGGGCGTGTACTTTCCCGAGGGCGGCATGCACGCAATGGCCACCGGTTTGGCTCGCGCCGTGGAAGCCGCCGGCGTGAATATCCGCTACGGCGCCACGGTGTCGCGCATCTTGCGCTCGACGGGTTCGCGCGGATACGTAACGGGTGTGGAGCTGGCAGGAGGTGAGCGCATCGCATGCGACGCCGTGGTATGCAACCCCGACCTGCCGGTTGCGTATCGAACACTCCTCGGTGGCGTCGACGCGCCACGAACCGCACGGAACGGAAAATACAGCCCGAGCTGTCTGCTCTGGGTTGCCGGTGTAAAGGGTGTTCCGGCTTCGAATGCGGCACACCACAACATCCACTTCGGTGCCGACTGGAACGGTTCGTTCAAGGCACTTATCGAAGACGGTGTACGGATGCCCGATCCGTCGATCCTGGTGACGCTGCACTCCATCGACACGCCGGGCTTGGCGCCAGAGGGCCACACGGCGTTGTACGTGCTGGAGCCAACACCGAACCTTGACGGCAAGATCGACTGGTCACGCGAGCGCGACCGCATCGTGGGCGACGTGCGAGAGCGCGTCGGCAAACTCGGGTACCCCACCGAGGTGGTGGTGGAGCGCATCTACGATCCACTCGACTGGGAACGTTTGGGTATGGAGCGTGGTACACCGTTTGCATTGGCACACACCTTTTTTCAGACCGGTCCGTTTCGACCGAACAACAAAGACAAACGCGTGCCCGGGCTCTTCTTCGTAGGTTCATCCACCGTGCCGGGTGTGGGTGTGCCGATGGTGTTGGTGTCGGGCAAACTCGCCGCACGTCGCATCGCCGATTACGCCGTCGAACGTACCGGTAGGTGAGTGGTGCCGACGCCACCAACACCAACCACGCACCTGCTGCCCAATGGTCCGGTGACGCTGGCGCAAAGTTATGCACTGTGCAAGGACTTCAACAAGCGCCACGGCACCACGTACTACTGGTCGACCAAGGTGCTTCCCGCCGACAAGCGCCCGCATGTGCACGCGCTGTACGGTTTTTGTCGGTACGCCGACGACATCGTGGACGACCTGGGTCCGGTACCGGTGGCGCAACGCCAAGCGGCACTCGCCGGATTTGGCGAACGATTCTTTCGCGACCTTGACTCCGGTGCCTCGGCGGATCCCGTCCTCATGGCGGTGGTCGACACCGTGCAGAAATTCCCCATCGACCCCGAGTGCTTCCGTCGCTTTCTGCGCAGCATGACCATGGACCTCACCGTCGAGAAATATGAGACCTGGGAAGACCTTCTCCAATACATGGACGGCTCCGCCGCCGTCATCGGTGAAATGATGCTTCCGATCCTCGAGCCGCACGACCCGGCAGCGTTCGGCCATGCGCGTGATCTCGGTAATGCGTTTCAACTCACCAACTTTTTGCGTGACATAAACGAAGATTTGGACCGCGGGCGCGTCTACATCCCCCAGGAGGATGTGCGACGTTTCGGGGTCGATATGTCGCAGCGAACGTGCACACCGGAGTTCGTCGAACTGATGAAGTTCGAGATTGTGCGTTGCCGCACTCTGTATGCCTCGGCCGACAACGGCATCGCAATGTTGCCGAATCGATCCGCTCGGTGTATCCGTGCGGCTCGGGTGCTGTACTCCCGCATTCTCGACCGAATCGAGGCGCAACACCATGATGTCTTCGCCAAGCGTGCGTCGGTTTCGACGATTCACAAGGCACTCATGGTGACGCGACTCATGTTGCCGTTTGGCTCGTAGACGTGGTGCTGGTCTGACGGCGGTGTCTGGGTACCGATGATCACCGGGATACGAAGGGAACCCGTCGCATCGGTATCGTTGGCCTTCACGGTGGTGGCCATGATTGCCACTCCACTGTTCCCACGGGCTGGCACCGAACGCCAATTGCTTGCCAACGTGGTGGTACTTGGGTTGCTTGGAGTCGGCGTGGTCAGCGCATGGACGGCCTACGGTGTTCGGGCTTTGGCTGCCGCAGGCTTGATCATGGTGCTGACGTTCTGCGTGGAACTCCTAGGAAGTAGCACGGGGTTTCCGTTCGGTGAGTACGACTACACCACCGCGTTGTCACCGCGCGTCGGTGGAGTTCCACTGCTCGTGTGTTGTGCGTGGGCAGCGATCACCCTCATCGTGCACGGCATGTTCCGCGTCACGCCACGCGCAATAGGGCGGCGCATGGTGTTGATGGCCGTGTCCATCACTGCATGGGACGTGTTTTTGGATCCGCAGATGGTGGGCGAGGGTTATTGGCAGTGGGAGACATCGGCGCCGGCATTTCGGGGAATTCCATTGGTGAACTACGCCGGCTGGGGAGTAACGGCACTGATGACGTCGGTGCTTGCAGTGGTGACGTGTGGTCGCACCTCCGATACCGCGCGCACCATGGAAGGCGCAGGTGTGCCACTCGTGACGTATGCGACGCTCACGGTGATGTACACCATCGGCTTTGTGTTCTTCTTCGACGACACCGTGGTGGCGGTCGTTGGCGCCGTTGCCATGGGATGGTGCCTGTGGCGGGGTGTGGTGCACCGTGTTCGGCCAGCAGGTGTGATGTCGTGACCGTCACCTGTGATGTCGCCGTCGTTGGTGGAGGAGTCGGCGGAATCATGTCCGCCATTCGCTTGGCCTCCGCTGGTCGGCACGTCATGGTGTTCGAGCGCAACGATGAACTTGGCGGAAAACTCTCGTCACGGAGTCGCGACGGTTACACGTTCGACACGGGTCCGTCGTTGCTGACGTTGCCGTCGTTGATCGACGACGTATTTCGATTGGCGGGTACAAGCCTCGATAGCGAGGTGACCTTGCAGCGTTTGGACCCGTCGTTCCACTACTTTTGGCCCGATGCGTCGACCGTGACGTTTCGTGACCAGCCCATCTCCACCGCCGAAGCACTCGAGGCGTTCAGCCCGGGTTCGGGCGCCGAATACTTGGCGCTGCTCGCCCGTGCGCGCGGCGTCTGGAACGTGAGCGAGCGTACGTTCTTTGCCGGCGACATTTCTTCGCCGTTGTCGCTCCTTCGACGCATGCAATCGCCGCGTGACCTTCTACGCATCGACGCGTTGCGCACGCTGCAGTCACGGTGCGAGGCGTCGTTCGGTGACAAGCGATTGCAGCAGTGGCTCGCTCGATACGCCACCTATAGCGGGTCGGATCCTTCCCTGGCACCTGCCACCCTCGCGTGCATCGCCGCAGTCGAAGCCGACTTCGGCTCATGGTACGTGCATGGCGGTCTTGGTGCGTTGCGAGATGCCATGGTGCGCGTCGCACGACGAGCCGGTGTGGAGTTTCGGTTGGGCGCAGAAGTTGTCAAAATCGAAGCGTCGCAGCGACGAGTAACCGGACTGAGACTCCCCGACGATCAGATCGTGGCTCCGGTAGTCGTCGTCAATGCAGATGCCGAACATTTGTATCGCGACGTGTTGCCGCATCCCAAACGTTTGCGCGCTGTGGAGCGCTCAGAGCGATCAACGAGCGGGATTGCCGTTCTGGTGGGAGTGGAAGGTCGCACACCCCTGATCGGTCATCACAATGTGTGGTTTTCGCGCGACTACGCCCTCGAGTTTGCCGATATTCGCGCAGGTCGTGTACCGACCGAGCCCACCATCTACGGCTGCATCTCCAGCATGACCGATCCATCACAAGCCCCGGCGAACGGCGAAAACTGGTTCCTCCTCATCAATACGCCTGCAGATCCCGCCATCAACGCTCGTGATTGCGGGCCGTGGCTCCTTGATCAGTTGGCAGCGGTTGGTCCGGACCTGCGGCAACGTGCTCGATTTGCAGAGGTGATCGGACCACACGACATCGCAATGCGGTATCGCTCGCCTGGTGGTGCGATCTACGGAACGTCATCCAACGGTCGTCGTGCAGCATTTCGTCGTCCGGCGATTCGCGGACCCCGAAAGGGGCTGTATCTCGTCGGTGGGTCGACGCATCCGGGCGGCGGTTTGCCGCTGGTCACGATGAGTGCGCGCATGGTGTCGAACATGATTCTGCGAACACATCGTGAGCGATAGCCTCAAACGCATGACGGTCACCGTTCGTATCCCCACCACATTGCGTCCACTCTCGGGCGGTGCCAGTACGGTTTCTGTCGGCGGTGCAACCTTGCGTGAGGTCCTCCAAGGGTTGGAATCGGCCCATCCGGGATTTGCCGCCAAGTTGCTCGACGAGCAGGGAAATCTCCACAAGTTCGTGAACGTATTCGTTGCCGATGACGACGTGCGCTACTTGAAGGGTCTCGACACGGAGGTGTCGGGTGGGCAAACCGTTTCCATCGTGCCGGCCGTCGCCGGCGGCCGCTAA
>JAFMFM010000010.1 GCA_017856115.1 Actinomycetota bacterium
GTGATTTCCTCCTGGCTCATTGGGCTTCCTTTGCGGTTGGTGCGGTTGGTGCGGTCGATGTGGCTGCTGCTGGCGCGTGCATCGCTGCGCTACCACGCGCAGAACGCCACGCAGTGAGCAACGTTGCCGCCACCAGTGTGGCAGTTTCGGCTCGCAGAATCGTGTCACCCAAACGTACGCGCGGAACGTTGGCGGGGATTTCGTCGTCGTCGAAGCCGCCCTCAGGGCCCACCACGATGAGCGTGGGATACGCGGGATTCGTGGCGCCCTGCGACGCAATGGCGGTCGCAGCAGGCAGCGCGGCGCGAGACACGGGATACGACGCGGCCGGGTCGGCCACTGCAGCACCCGGCATCGAGAGCGCATCGGCCAGTGACACGCCTGCCACCACTTTGGGAAGCCACACCCGACGCGACTGCATGGCGGCTTCGCGAGCCACCAGCGCAAGTTTGCGAAGTTGCTTTTCGGTATCGGTCCACCGCACCACCGAACGGCGCGTCGGTGCAAGGAGCACGATGTCGTCAACGCCAATCTCCGTGAGTTTCTGCACCGACCACTCGTTGCGATCGCCCTTCACCGGCACGAATGCAACACCGACACGCTGCAACGGGGCGGCCTCGGTAACCACGTCGCCGTCGGCACGAAGCCCACCATCAGCCCACGCGCACGAACGCCAACTGCCGCGTCCGTCGCTGGCGGTCACCCGTTCGCCGTCGCGCACGCGCAATACCCGCGAGAGGTGGTGCTGGTCGGTGTCGGTGAGCGAAGGTGAGTCGAGGTGGTCGACGAACACGTGCGCAACCGAGTTGCGCAGGGCATCGATCACGAAAACGCCGATTTGATCTTCGAGACGATGCCGTCGTCACTCACCTGCTCGCCGCGCGACTCCGCGAAGCGACGCAGCAAATCCCGTTCCTGAGACGACAACTTGCCCGGCACCTGCACCAACACACGCGCGCGCAAGTTGCCGCGCCCGCGAGAGCGGCCACCCTGGCCCAGTCGCGGCACACCACGACCGCGCAGCACGAACTCGTGCCCGTGCTGCACACCGGCCGGAATCACCAAGTGCTCCACGCCATCGAGCGTTTCCAGGTCGAGCTCCGTACCAAGTGCGGCCTGGGCGATAGAAACCGGTACGTCGGTGACCAAATCGTCTTCTTCGCGATGCCAACGATCGTGCGCAGCAACCCGCATGTGTACGTACAAGTCGCCTGCTGCACCGCCGCGCGGCCCGACCGCACCACGGCCCGTGAGCCGCAAGGTTTGACCGGTGTCCACGCCTGCAGGCACCTCGACATTGAGCGACACTTCCTTCACCACACGACCCTCGCCACGGCACGACGAACACGGCGATGCAATCATCTGTCCGGCACCGTTGCATCGCGGACACGCACTGGTGGTGACCATCTGGCCGAGCATGCTCTGGCGAACACGTCGAACCTGCCCCGCCCCGCCACACTCGGAACACGTGGTGGGTTTCGTTCCCGCGGCTGCACCGCTACCGCTGCACTCGTCGCAGGCGACGGCGCTTCGCACCTTTACCTCCTGCTGCGAGCCGAACACGGCGTCGACGAACGAAATGTCGATGATCACTTCGAGATCCTGTCCGCGCGGCGGACCACTCGGCCCCGAGCGCCCACCGAACGGCGAACCGCCGCCGAAGAACGCATCGATGATGTCGCCAAAGCCACCACCAAAGGGGTCGCTGCCTCCACCACCGCCGTTCATGCCGGCCTCGCCGAAGCGGTCATAACGTGCGCGTGATTCGTCGTCGCTCAGCACCTCGTACGCGCGCGACACCTGCTTGAACTTTTCTTCGGCTTCCTTGTTGCCCGGATTCTTGTCGGGATGCAACTCGCGCGCCAGTTTGCGGTATGCGCGTTTGATGTCGTCGGCCGAAGCGTCGCGCGAGACGCCGAGCAACTCGTAAAAGTCCGTCGACATGGTCGGGCTAACCCCTGCTCCAACGCACGGCCGACTCAGCCCTCCGTGAGACGACGGCCGAGACGATCACTCACCACTTCCACCGTGGCGAGTGCCGCCGGATAGTTCATACGAGTAGGTCCGAGCACTCCGACGCTGCCGATGGTTTCACCGTCACGCACCACCGGGGCCAGCACCACCGAGCACACGCTCAACGGTTCCACGCCGGTCTCCGCACCAATGGCAACGCTCACGCCGCGGCTCAGCATGTCGCGCACCAACGACACCACTACGTACTGCTGTTCGAGCGTCTCCAGCACCGAGCGCACCACCTCCACCGCGTCGAATGCGGTGGTCAAACTGGCCGTGCCACCAACGAACACACTGTCGCGACGCTTGCCCTCGGTAACCGCGGCAACGGCTCGTGCGACGAGCGTCTCCACATCGGCATCGACACCGTCGTTGCGTGACGATTGGCCCGCATCGGACGCCTCGCCGAGGGTCTTACCAATCAACGTTTCGTTCAGTCGCGCGTTGGCGAGCGCAACCTGCATGTCGCTTGGTGGCGTGGCGAACTCGATCTGTTCGCTCTCGATTTCGCCATTGGACAGCACCGCCACCACCGTGCCGACACGTTCGTTGAGCGTCACGACGTGCGCCGATCGCACCACCGCCTCCGACACCGACGGTCCGGTGACCACCGCGGTGTAATTGGTGAGTTGCGCCAACAACAACGACGTGCGATGCAACGTTTCCTCCAACCGGAAGTGGGCGGAGTCGAAAAAATCGCCGAGCCGCTGGCGGCTCACCGTGTCGAGCCGGCCCGCCTTCGCAACATCGGTGGTGGTGAGGTGATCCACGTATACGCGATAGCCCTTGTCGGTGGGCACGCGGCCAGCCGACGTATGGGGCTGGGCCAGATACCCCTCGGCCTCGAGTGCCGCCATGTCGTTGCGAATGGTGGCGGCCGACACCGAAACGCCGGGCATGGAGGCGATGTGCGTGGACCCCACCGGCTGACCGGTGGTTACGTAATGCTCAATCACCTTGCGGAGAATGGCGATTCTGCGGTCGTCGACACCACTTGCAGCCATGATCGTGCTCCTCAGGCTACTGAGCGCAGAGGTGCCCGTCGCGCCGAGCGTGGCGCACGTCGCGCCGAGCTACTTGCCCGTGACCAACTTGTAGCGACGAAGCGCCTCGTCACGTTCTTCGCCGTGATCCACCATCGGCGCCACGTAGCCCTTCGGAACTCCGGCAGGATTCTCCGCGGGAGTGTGCACGAACTTGTCGGGAACGTCCTGCAGTTCGGGAATCCACGTGCGCACGTACGCACCCGTGGGATCGAACTTTTCGGCCTGCATCGCTGGATTGAAGATGCGGAAGTACGGCGCGGCATCGGTTCCCGTACCGGCGGTCCACTGCCAACCGTGATTGTTGGAAGCGATGTCGCCGTCCACCAGGTGCATCATGAAGAACTTCGCACCCCACTGCCACGGAAGATGGAGGTCCTTCACCAGGAAACTCGCCACGATCATTCGCACACGGTTGTGCATCCAGCCCGTGGCGAGCATCTGACGCATGCCGGCATCGACGATCGGATACCCCGTGCGCCCCTCGCACCACAACGCGAACCGTTGCTTGGCCTTGGCGTCGGTGTCGACGGGCATCGCCGACATCTTGGGTTGCAGGTTCTTCCACGTGGTGTGCGGCTGATGGTGCAACACGTCGGCGTAAAACTCGCGCCACCCCAACTCGCTGCGATAGTGGTCGTGATTCTTGTCGGGCTTCAACTCGGCCAATAGCTGACGTGGATGCAACACACCGAAGCGCAGATACGGCGACAGCATGCTGCATCCATCGCGGTCGGGGTTGTTGCGCTCCTCTTTGTATCGGCTCAGCGCATCGGATGCGAAGTGCTCCCAACGGGCCCATGCGGCTTGTTCGCCGGCGATAGGCAGCGCAACGTCGGTTCCGCCTGAGGGCATGCCAGGCAGCGCAGCCTGCAGCGACGGCTCGGCGGGAATGCCATCACACTTCACGTCGGGCGCACCGCGCAGGTTCATCTTGGTAGGCGCGGGCAGCGGTGCGTCCCACCCGTGGGCAATCCAACCGCGCGAGAACGGAGTGAATACCGCATACGGCGTGCCGTCGGGTTTGCGAACCGTTCCCGGATTCACCGCGTACGGCGAGCCGACGCGAACCAACTCCACGTTCATGGTCTTCAACCGCGCCTCCACGTCGTTGTCGCGGCGCGAACCGTAGGGCGCAAAGTCGGCACTGATGAACACCTTGTCGGCGCCAACCTCCTTTGCGAATCGTGGCACGATGTCGAGTGGATCGCCGTGGCGCACCACCACCGCCCTGTTCATCGACACGTCGAGGGCACGCAGGTTGCGCAACATGAACGCCATGCGCGCCGCGCCCGAGCGCTTCACGAACAATGGATCGAGCACGAACAGCGGCGTGGTAGTGCCGTGAGCGAGTGCGGCATGCAACGCGGGATGGTCGGCAAGTCGCAGATCGCGACGAAACCAGATGATCGACGTTCCCATGGTTCCCGCTACCTCCAGCGCCATGCCAGCACGGCGACGCATACAAAGCATGACACGCCGCCGTAGGCCAGCGACCACTCCAGCGACACGAAGTCGGCGATCAGCCCGGTGACGGGTCCGCCGATGGGCGTGCTGCCGAGGAAAGCAACCGCGGTGAGTGCGAGCAGTCGCCCGCGCATGTCGGGCGGCGACTCTTGCTGGCTGATGGCATTGCCCGACGCGATCATCGCCGCCCCGCCGAAACCCAGCGGCAGACACAACATGAACGCCAGCCACAATTGCTGCGAGAACGCGATGGCGATGTTGGCCGCACCGAGCACCCCCACGTTGAACATCAACCAACGAAGCGACACGCGCTGCAGACGCGCCGTGGCGAGCGAGCCCACCACGCTGCCGATGCCCGTCACCGTGAGGAGCCAACCGAATGCATCCTCGTTGCCCCACTTCACGTCGGCGAACTTCGGGAACACCACGCTGTAGTTGAACGCGAACGTGCTCACCACGATGTAGGCGATGAACATCGACGACAGCCGTCGGTTCGACGCCACGTAACGGAACACATCGCGCACGGGAGTGCCACCCGACGGGCGCTTCACCGCCGGAACCATCTCCGCGGTGCGCAACCCCACCACGCCGTAGATCATCGCCGCGTACGACACACCGTTGAGAATGAACAGCCATCCGGTACCAAGCGGCACCACCAACAACGCTGCCAGGGCCGCACCGAACACGCGAGAACCCGTCATCACCGTGGTGTTGAGCGACATGGCATTGCCGAGCTGGGTGGTTGGCACCAGTTCGGTGATGAGGCCGCGGCGCGCCGGGTTGTCCATGGCGCCCACCACACCCAAGAACAACGACAGCGCCCACACCACCGGCAACGTCACGTTGTCGGTGAGATCCAGAATGCCCAGCACCATCGCCTGCAGCGCCATGAGCGACTGCGTTGCGATCATGATGGTTCGACGGTCGTAACGATCGGCGAACGCACCCGCCCACGTGCCGAGGACCAACATCGGCAGGAACTGGAACGCAACGTTGTAGCCGAGGTCGGCGGCATTGCCGGTGAGGCGATACACCAGGTACGACGTACCCGTCAGTTGCAGCCACGAGCCGATGTTGCTCACGAGCAGGCTGGAGAAATACAGCCGGGCGTTGTATTGCTTCAGCGAACGGAACATTCCGTCGGCGGATTCGGACCCTGCGACTGGGATAGTGCCAGCGACGCCTCCGGCGCTTGGTGCCACGGAGTCGCTGGGGTCTGGCGCGGCCGTGCCGTGCGCCGACGCGGCGTCAGTCATCGAGCTTCAACGCAGAGATGAACACGTCGCCGGGCACTTCCACTCGGCCGATGGCCTTCATCTTCTTCTTGCCTTCTTTTTGTTTGTCGAGCAACTTGCGTTTGCGCGAGATGTCACCGCCGTAACACTTGGCGAGCACGTCCTTGCGCTTGGCCTTCACCGTTTCGCGCGAGATGACCTTGCCGCCGATCGCCGCCTGAATCGGAATGTCGAACATTTGTCGTGGGATGAGCTTCTTCAACTTCTCGCACATGCGATTGCCGTAGGCATAGGCCTTTTCCCGATGAACGATGGTGCTGAACGCGTCGGCCGGAATGCCATTGAGCAGAATGTCGACACGCACCAAGTCGCTGCTGCGGTATCCGTGCAACTCGTAGTCGAGGCTGGCGTAGCCCTGCGACTTGCTCTTCAGCTGGTCGAAGAAGTCCACCACCACCTCGGCGAGGGGCAACAGGTATTGCATCTCCACGCGCTCGGGCGAAAGGTACTCGAGTTTGGTCATCTCGCCACGACGCGTCTGGCACAACTCCATGAGCGCGCCGGTGTAATCCTTCGGCGTGATGATGCTCACCTTGAAGAACGGCTCCTCGATCTCCTCGATGTTCACCGTGGCGGGAAGTTCGGCCGGGTTGTCCACCACTTCCACCTCGCCGTCGGTACGCAACACGCGGTACTGCACCGACGGTGCCGTGGCGATGAGTGCGAGGTTGAACTCGCGCTCCAAACGCTCCTTCACGATCTCCATGTGCAAGAGGCCGAGGAAGCCGCAACGAAACCCGAAGCCGAGCGCACCCGACGATTCGGGAAGATACGAAATGGATGCGTCGTTCAGTTTGAGTTTCTGCAGGCTTTCGCGCAGCACCTCGAAATCGTCGGCATCGATCGGGAACAGACCGCAGAACACCATCGCCTTCGGATCGCGGTAACCCTCCAAGGGTTGCGCTGCGGGATGCGCCACGTGGGTGACGGTTTCACCCGAGCGCGCCTCGGCGACGTCCTTCACGCCGGCGATGAGGTAACCCACTTCACCGGTGCCGAGTTCGTTCACCTCCTGCGTGGTGGGGCGACGTGCGCCGATCTCGAGCACTTCGTGTTCGGCGCCGGCCTGCATGAACAACACCTTGTCCCGCTTGCGTAGCCGCCCGTTCATCACGCGCACGCTCGACACCACGCCGCGGTACTGGTCGTACTGACTGTCGAATATGAGCGCCTGCAGTGGCGCATTCGGATCACCTTTCGGAGCCGGAATGCGCTCCACCACCGCATCCAACAACTCGGGAACGCCTTCGCCCGTTTTTGCCGAGATGCGCAGGATGTCCTCGGCCGGAATGCCGAGCACCTTTTCGATCTCCATCGCGAATCGGTCGGGGTCGGCCGCGGGCAGGTCGATCTTGTTCAGCGCGGCGACGATCTCCAGGTTGCTCTCCAACGCGAGGTAACAGTTGGCCAGCGTTTGGGCCTCGATGCCTTGGGCCGCATCCACCACCAGCACCACGCCCTCGCAGGCGGCAAGCGATCGACTGACTTCGTAGCCGAAGTCGACATGGCCCGGCGTGTCGATGAGGTGCAGCATGTGGTCCTTCCAACCGACCCGCACGTTTTGCGCCTTGATGGTGATGCCACGTTCGCGCTCCAGATCCATGGAGTCCAGGTATTGCGCACGCATATCGCGGGCATCCACCGCCTTGGTGAGCTCCAAAATTCGGTCCGACAAGGTGGACTTGCCATGGTCGATGTGCGCAATGATCGAGAAGTTGCGGATGTGGGACTGTTCCATGAGGGGGCTGTTTCTTCCCACGGCATTTCGGGCGGAAACCAACGAAAATTCTACTCTTCGCGGGTGCATCGGCGCCGACGATGCGCGCCGTGGGTGGTGTGTCGTTCGCCCGTCAGCCGCCGACGATGCGCTGGTAGCGTGAGTGAGCCATGGCAAACATCAAGAGTCAGAAAAAGCGCATCATCACCAACGCCAAGCGCACCGAGCGCAACAAGGCCGTGAAGAGCGAGTTGCGCACCCGAGTGAAGGCCGTTCGCGAGACCAAGGGCACCCCGGAGAACGCCGAAGCGCTCCGTTTGGCAGTGAAGCGCCTCGACATGGCCGCCGCCAAGCGGATCATTCACCCCAAGCAGGCCGCGCGTCGCAAGAGCCGACTGATGCGCCAAATCAACGCCACGAAGTAACTCGCGTTTTTAGCGCCGCGAAGCAGCGCCTCTTCGCATCGGCTTGCGCGACGCCTTCGGCGGCAGCAATCGGCTGAGACGCGCCACCAACACCTCGAGCACCACTTCGTTTTCCAACCCCGTTCCCCCGCGCAACGCCCGATCGGCGCGAGCCAGCAGATGCACCGCGTCGGTGACCTTGGTGGAACCGAGCGCACGCGACAACTCGAGGTACTTACGACCCTGAAAATCGCTGCGTGAATTGATGAGCGCCATCGCCTGCACCGGATCGGCAGCGCCGGACCCGTCGAGCCGCAACGCCTTCACGTAGTGGTTGTGCAAGAGCGACATGACCTGGAACGGATGAAACTCCCCGCTGCGCAGCATGCGACGCAGCATGAACAGCGCGTTGGCGGTGTCGCCACCGTCGATGGAATCGGTGAGATCCCACGGTTGCACGTGCCCGGCCTGACCGAGGAACGGGCTCACGTCGTCGAAGGAGAGTCGCTGCTTTTCGCCGTAAGTGGAAACCAATACGTCGAGCAGTCCGGGGAGACGCGCGGAGTCCTGGCCGAGCCATTCCACCACTTCTTCCAGTGCCACGGCATCGATCTTCAGGCCGGCCTCGATGAACTTGGTCTTGTACCACTCCACCAACTCCCGGCGCTTCGATGGTGGTGCGGTTTCGAACACGGCGGCACCGGCCTTCTTCAACGCATCGTTGAGTGCTTTTGGCACCCGGCCGCTCGCCGTAAGGATGAGATGGCATTGCTCCGACGGGGTGCGTACGTAGTCGACGATCGGCGCAGTGTCGAGCGGCGTGGTGTCGACGTTGCGAGCTACCACCACCTTGAAGTCGGAAAAGAGCGACTGTGTCTGTGCGGCGTTCACCACCTGTGCGACCATCGCATCGCGATCGTCGGACTGCACCTCGGCAAAGTCGAACGACTCGTACACCGACGACCGATCGGCATCGCCCACCAGTTGGTCGACCAGGTCCGAGAGTTGCGCGGAGATCAGTCGCGCATCGTCACCGGTGATGAGATAGAACGGCACCCTTCCAGCCTCGCACGTCGGTGTGCGCGCCAGGCAACAGCCCCAACCAGGGCCACCCAGGCTGCAATGTCGATCACGCCCGGAGTCCGCGCCCGAGCGCCGAGTTCGGCCACCCACCACACCCACCGCGTGGCTGCCACCACCGGGGCGACGAGTGGTTCGGACCACGCATCGGGAACGTACGCGGCAACCGTGAGCACGGGTGGCGCCATCAGCATGACCAACGATGCAACGGGCACGGCCAGCACGTTGGTGAGGAGCGCGACGATTGGTAGCGAACCGAACCACAGCAACACGAACGGTGCGACACCGAGTTGTGCGGCGGTGGTTGCAGAAAAGAGCGAGCCACCGAGGTGCGGGGTGATTGCGATGAGACCGATGGTTGCGGCCACCGACAACACGAAGCCGACCGACCAGGTGGCGAGTGGATCCAGCGTCACGATTCCCATCACCGTGATGGCAAGAGCCCGTAGCGGCACCACATCGCGACCGATCGCGTAACCCACCTGCACCACGGCGGCCATCACCGCTGCGCGAACCACGCTCGACTCCAGCCGGGTGGTCACCGCAAACATCGCCACCACTCCGAGTGCGGCTGACAGGCGCCACCAGCGCGTGAAGCGACGAAACATCGGGGTGAGCGCGGCCAGGATGAGTACCACGTTCTGACCAGACACGGCAAGCAGATGGCCTAATCCGGCGGCACGAAACGCCTCGGTCATGCGCGGTGGCTGACGAGACTCGTCGCCCAACACCAGCCCGCGCACGAGTGCGGCATCGTTGGGCTGCATGGTGCGCGCCCCAGCATCAACCAATGCATGCACCCGGTTTGCAGCACGGTGCCACAACGTTCGTGCCGGCAACGTGGCGTGCACCGTGACGTTGCGCAGCTCACCCTGCACGTGACGACCGGCAGAGAAGCGCAGTCTGCGCTGGTCGTACGCCGTACGATGCGCGTCCAACACGATGAGATCGCCCATCTTCACCGTGCGAATCCGATTTCGCGCGTTGCCGTGCTGGGTGAGGCGAAAGTTCTCGCCGTCGACCTCCAGGATGAGCGAGAGTGCCGTGACTCGCGACGCAGTACCCCCGACTGCGCCGGATTCCCCTGCAGAGCCCGAGCCACGGGCGGATCCGCCGAAGCTCCTCGGCACGGCGTCCGAACGCGCGATGGCAACGCCCGAGAACTCCCCCGTGTGCGGAGTTGCCAGCCAGTGCCACTGCACCGCCCCGTGCAGCGCAGTGAGTGCCACCGCAGCGGCCAGCCAGCGCCGTGGAGCGCGAATTGCACCGTTCGGGTTGATTGCTGCAACCACCGCAACGCCAATTGCCACCCACCATGCAACCCGCCACTGCACGACTGCACCGATTGCACCAATGAGCGGCACGCGCGTTGCCACCTCGCTTCCCGCACGAGCCGCAACGCAGCACCACACGGCGACGATCACGTAGCGGGCGTGCGACTCGACGCCCCGCAATGTCGTCGTCGAAACCAACGAGCCAATAACATTGCGCACGTGGCGGTTCCGGGTGGTGTGGTCGCCTATCGTTCCGAGTTGCGTCGCAAGGGTGGCGTGTTCGCCGTCGCAGGAGCGGGCATCGTTGCAGCTTTGGGTGCCGTGCTCATGTTGCTGCCGGGTCGCGTGACGGGCGTCGTGGGTTTTGCGCTGATCGTTGCGGCGTGCCCGTTGTTGGTGGCCTTCGGTGTACCGATCACGTCCAGTGTCGGCACCATCGCCATCGGCGTGGCGCTCAGCCTGGTGTCGTGGCTGGTGCTTGGTCAATGGGCTGCGTATCGCGCCACCAAACGCCCAGTGGCCGACTGGCGAGATTGGCGTTCGGTCATGTGGCCACTTGCGTTGGCGATGATCATCGGTGGGTTCGCGGGTTTTGCGTTGTTCGCACTCAGCGTGCTGTAGCGCACATCACTGCCCGGCGCTCGTTTGCACCGGGTGATGCGGCTCGGCACGCGACGGGTGGTTCCGTACACGGGCTGCCTCATACGCGAACGAACGGCTTCAGCTCGGCCAGTTTCGCCGGACCGATACCACGCACCGCGAGCAGATCATCCACCGATGCAAAGGGCCCGTTGCGCGACCGATGGTCGACAATTGCGCGGGCGGTCGATGGCCCGACACCCGGCAACCGATCGAGTTCCGCCACCGTTGCGGTATTGAGGTCGACGAGACCCCGAGCAACCGATGCGCTGCCACCCGAGGCACCGTCGAGTGCACCACGCGACGGCGGCACGGTGGTGGTGAGCCGTTCACCCACCCGCGGCACCACGAACTGCTCACCATCCAGCAGCGTTGCCGCAAGATTCACCCGACGCAGATCGGCGTCGTCGGCTGGGCCACCTGCTGCACGGAGCGCGTCGTCGCCACGTGCACCGCTCGGTAGGTGATACACGCCGGGTGACTGCACGGCACCCACCACGTGCACGGCAATGCGTGATGGCGCGACGGTTTCGAGAGGAGAAAGCACATCGGGCATCGTTGGGTCGAACGGTGCAGATACACCCGATGAGCCCACTGCCGTGTTCGTCAGCGGCGGAGTTGGAATGAAGTTCTCGACCGGTGGGGCCGGCAACTGCACCATCCACCACACTGCTACTGCCGCAAAGGGAGCAGCAGCCGCCACGGCAACCACCCGACGCCAGCCGAGCCAGCGCCACCATTCCCGCAACGACTCCACGTTGGTGCTGTGTGCACGACGGAGCGCAAACGGACGGCGGATTGGCCGTGGCGGCCGGGTCAACTGGCTGAATCTGGCGACCGCGTACGCCGGCCGGCAGTGCCAGCCGTGTGAACCGCCGTTAGGCGAAGAGCATTCCCGTCATCTTGCGACGGTAGGTGGCAGTGCGCGGATCGCCGGGACCCATCGTGTCGAGGATCTCCAAGAAGCGCTTGCGTGCCTCCTCATCGGCCTTTACCAACGGCAACAGTGCATCGAGCTGTACCGCATAGTTGTCGTCGGGGACGAACATCGCCTTGGCCCGCTCCACCAGCGCAGCCACCTTCGGGGTTTGCGGGATGCGCTGCAAGATTTCCAGCGCGTCGGTGACCGCGTTGTTCGACAACAACAACGTTGCCAGTGCCAACACCACTTGTTCGTTGGCGGGCTCCATCTTCAACGCCTCACGAAGACTGGCCTCGTCGCCGCGCGCGAGCAGCGTGGCAACATCCACCACGTCTCCACCCGGATTCAACTTGCCGACGAAGGTCCGCACCTCGTGTTCGGGCAGCGCGCCCATGAAACCATCGACCACCTGGCCATCCTTCAGCGCGTACACCGCGGGGATCGACTGCACCTGGAACGCCTGTGCAATTCCCGGATTCTTGTCGACGTCCACTTTGGCCAGCACGACCTTGCCGCCGGTAGCCGAAACCACCTTCTCCAGGATCGGCCCGAGGGTCTTGCACGGACCGCACCAGGTGGCCCACAAATCCACCACCACGGGAGTGGTCTTGGAACGCTCGATGACCTCTTTTTGGAACGTTGCATCGCTTACATCGATGACGCCGACTGCAGAACTCACGCGCTCACGATACCGCTGTGCGAACCAAGCCGTTCCAGCGTCGTGCGAACCGAGCTGTTCCGGCGTCGTGCGAACCAAGCCGTTCCAGCACGCCAACGAGTAGTTTTGCCGCATGGCTGACGCGGTCCGTGACGGCATCCATACCGCCACCGTCACACCATGGCTTGCCGAACATGTCGCGGGTTTCGCTCCCCCATTCACCGCCGAGGTCATCGCCGGCGGGCACTCCAACCTCACGTTCAAACTCACCGACGCCAACGGCACCCGGTACGTGTTGCGACGACCGCCGCTGTCGCACACCCTCGCCAGCGCGCACGACATGGGTCGCGAACATCGCATCATCCACGCGCTGCGCCACACCGATGTGCCGGTGGCCCCCGCCCTGGCGATGTGCGACGATCCTGCCGTGAATGGCGCGCCGTTCTACGTGATGGGCTACGTGGAGGGCCACGTGATTCGCGACGCCACCATCGCCGAACACGTCCTTAGCGAATCGGCGCGGCGCAACGCCAGCGAATCACTCATCGACACCATGGCGGCGATTCACGGAGTGAACCTGGACCACGTGGGTCTTTCCGATCTGGCGCGACACGAGGGATACATCGCCCGACAACTCAAGCGTTGGTACGGGCAGTTCAACGCACAAAAAACTCGCGACTTGCCGTTGCTCGACGAGGTGCACGACGCGCTGGTGCAGCGCATTCCCGAACAGGGGCCCGCCACCATCGTGCACGGCGACTACCGCCTGGACAACTGCATCGTGAACAACGACGGCCGCATCGTCGCTGTACTCGACTGGGAAATCTGCACGCTGGGCGATCCGCTCGCCGACCTGGGCCTACTCATGGCGTACTACACCGGACCCGATGACGAAGCGTCGACGTGGCAGGCGCAAGCGAACCGCGTGAAGGGCTTCCTCAACCGCGCCGATTTGGTGGAGCGGTATGCACGCATCACCTCGCGTGACGTATCGCAACTGGATTTCTACACCGCGTTCGCGTGCTGGAAACTGGCCTGCATCATCGAGGGTGTGTACGCGCGGTACCTCGGTGGTGCGCTCGGTGATCGATCGGCCGACGAGTTGGCGCCGTTTGCCGCCCAGGTTGAGGCGGCAGTCACAGCGGCACACCGGTCGCTGTCACGCCTACACTGACCAGCCAGATGTCGTCGTCAGATTCGACACCCCGCTCGTACCGATTGCACGAGAGCTATTCGGCTCTGCCGACGTTGTCGTCGCCCCTGTTGGTGGTGATGCTGCAGGGCTGGATCGACGCCAGTTCGGCCGCACATGCAGCGATGACGCGACTCATCGACGTGTCGGGGGCAACCACGCTGGTCACCTTCGATGCCGATGAATACCTCGATTTTCGAGCCCGTCGCCCCACCATGGAACTTCGCGAAGGCATCAATACCCGTTTGGATTGGCCATCGACGGAGATCATGCTCGGCCACGACATCAACGGCAAGGAACTCCTGCTGCTCACCGGACACGAGCCCGACTCCAAGTGGAACCAGTTCGCCACCACGGTCGGCGAACTTGCCACGACCCTCGGCGT
This sequence comes from Actinomycetota bacterium, assembly GCA_017856115.1. Lineage (GTDB taxonomy): Bacteria > Actinomycetota > Acidimicrobiia > Acidimicrobiales > Ilumatobacteraceae > F1-60-MAGs027. The sequence continues at coordinate 14,090 of JAFMFM010000010.1, forward strand.
GCGCAAGATGATCGGGTTGGGGGCCTATCCCTTCGCCACACCGCACACGCGTGCCGTGAACTTGTCGTGCACGTCACCATCGTCGGACGCCATCGTCGGCTTGCCGTACGTTCGAAGTTCGGTCGACGTGCCGGCAGGAATCGAGGCCGTACTCGAGCACGTGCTGACCGGACGCGGCATTCCGTCCGTCGGCATCTGGGCGCAGGTGCCGCACTACGCCACCACCATGCCGTATCCGGCCGCCACCGTGGCACTCCTCGGTGCGGTGTGCGACACCGGCGGAATCTCGCTGGACGTCAGCGCCGTACGCGCCGACGCCTCCGCGCACCGCGAACGCCTCGACACGTTGGTTGCATCCAACCCGGAGCATGCACAGTTGCTCTCCCAACTGGAATCCGCCTACGATGCGGCCCACCAGCGTGATGACTCCACCGCCGACATTCCGTCGGGCGACGAGTTGGCCGCGCAATTCGAGGCGTACCTACGCGATCAGCGCCGCGACTAGGCGCCGAAACCCGTCAGCCAGGCGTGCACGTTGCGCCCGAGCGCCTGCACGTCGTAGCCGCCCTCTTGCAGCACCACCGTGGGTAAACCAAGTTGGGCGATCAGTGCACCACTTCGCGAGAATCCTTCCGTGGTCACCGCGAGGTCGGCGATGGGATCGGTGACGAACGTATCGAGACCGAGCGACACGATGAGCACCGTGGGCTTGAACGCGGCAATCTTCTCGGCGCAGGTTGACAGTGCAGCGATGTAGGCATCATCGGCCGTGCGCTTGGGGAGCGGCACGTTGTAGGTGGCGCCGAGCCCCCTACCCGTGCCGCTTTCGTCGGCATGGCCGGTGAAATACGGGTAGGCGCGACGCGGGTCGCCGTGCAACGACACGTACTGCACGTCGTCACGGTCGTAGAAGATTTCCTGCGTGCCGTTGCCGTGGTGGTAATCCACATCGAGCACCGTGACCTTTCCGCCGGTGCGCTGCACGATGTCGTGCGCGGCGATGGCTGCGTTGTTGAAGAAGCAATAGCCGCCGTACAAGTCGCGTGTGGCGTGATGCCCCGGAGGTCGGCACAGCCCGTACACCGCACGCTCTCCCCCGAGCACGCGATCACTCGCCGTGAGCGCGGTGTCCACCGCGGCACGAGCAGCCTCGTACGAGCCTTGCGTCAGCGGCGTGGTGGTTTCGAAACACCACCAGCCGAGGCGGGCCGTGATCGAGTCGGGCTCGTTGGTATCGCCCATTCGGTTTCGGATGTCGTCGCGATAAAAAATGTCGGGCACCACCTCGCGGCGCCGGCCCACTTCGTGCTGATACTCGGCCCAGGCCACCGAGAGGAAGTCGATCAACCCCTCGTCGTGGATGGCCTTGATCGGTTCGGCGCCGTGCTCGGTGGGCTCACAAAACGAAAATCGCGAGTCCGCGGCGAGGGTTGACCTGATGGTTTCGGCGCGACCGGTGTGCTCGAACGGCGAATGGGTGATGGACGATTCGATCTCGGTGGCCGGATCGTGCAGCAGGTGCTTGGGCGTGTAAACGACCTGCATGAGGCAAGCGTAGGTCAGTAGCGCTGGGTGTCAGTCAAATGACGGCGCACCGCGAAGTGAACGCTTCAACTCGGCCATCCCCGACGTGGTGGCCAACGTCTCCACGGCATCCCACAGTCGCAACGCCTCCGCGCCACGTGGAATCGACGAGATCACCGGACCAAAGAAGCTCGCCTCATTGGGCTTCTCGGGGTGGAACACCAAAATCGGCGTGCCAACGTCCTTGCCGGTGAGCTCCAAGGCTCGCGAGGTCTCGTATCGAATGACCTCGTCGTGCAACTCGTCGGTTGCGCTCTCGGCCCACTGTGGATTGAGACCGGCTTCGCTCAACACGGTGCGGGCGAAGTCCTTCAATTCGGTGGAATCCTTGGGGCGTCGCTTGTCGACGTGGATGGCCTTACCCAACGCGGTGTACACGGCAGCAACCGCATCATTGCCGGCGGCGGCACGGGCAGCGCTCGCCACACGCAGGGCTTGCAGGCCAGACATGTGTCCGTCGCGCCAGGGCATATTGCCCTCGTTGTAGCCCCGGTCGTTGTTGATCATGAACAGCGAGATGAACTTCCACGACACGTCGTAGCCACGCTGCTCCTGCACCTCCACCACCCAACGCGAGGTGATGTACGCCCATGGGCACACCGGGTCGAAGTAGAACTGCAGGTCGGCCATTGCGGCTACACGCGCTCGATTTCGCGCAGATCGTAGGTTTCGATGAGATCGCCCTGCTTCAAGTCCTGGAAGTCGGTCAGCGAGATACCGCACTCGAACCCTTCGCGAACTTCCTTCACGTCGTCCTTGAAGCGGCGCAGTGTGTTGATGGCACCCTTCCAGATGATCACACCATCGCGCAAGAAACGCACCTTCGAACCTCGGGTGATGACACCCGAGCGAACGAAGCAGCCCGCCACCGCGCCAACCTTTGGCGCGCGGAACAGTTCGCGCACCTCGGCTTCGCCGGTGACCACTTCTTCGAACTCGGGGGCGAGCAAGCCCTTCATCGCCTTGTCGATGTCCTCGATCACCTTGTAGATCACTTCGTAGGTACGGATCTCCACGTTCTCGGCCTCGGCGAGGTCGCGCACCTTGCGATCCGGACGCACGTTGAAGCCGATGATGGTGGCGTTGGTGGTGGCAGCGAGCGTGATGTCGTTCTCCGTGATGGATCCCACGCCGCGATGCACGAAGGCGGCTTTTACGTCGTCGCGCTCCAACTTGCGCAGGCTCTCGGTGACCGCCTCCAACGAGCCGTGCACGTCGGCCTTGATCAACAAGTTGAGCGTTGCGGTTTCTCCAGCCTGAATCTGGGTGAAGATGTCCTCCAGTTTGACGCCCTTTTGCGTACGGGCATCGCCACGCTGGGCCAACAGTCGCTGACGTTGGGCGCGCGAGTCGGCGACGGTGCGGGCCGTGCGGTCGTCTGGTGCGATACGGAATTCGTCACCGGCTTGCGGCACGGCGGACAATCCCAACACCTGTACGGGTGCGGATGGGCCGGCATGCTTGATCTGTTCGCCGCGGTCGTTGATGATGGCGCGTACGCGACCCCAGGCAGCCCCCGCCACCATCGGATCGCCGACCTTGAGCGTGCCTTTGTCCACCAACACGGTGGCGACCGGACCACGCCCCACGTCGAGGCGTGCCTCGAGCACGAAGCCCTTGGCGCGACCGCTGGGGTTGGCGGTGAGTTCTTCCACTTCTGCAACCACCAGCAATTGTTCGAGCAGTTCATCGATGCCGATGCCCTGCTGGGCGGACATCTCCACCATGATGGTGTCGCCACCCCACTGCTCGGGCACGAGACCCTGCTCGGCCACCGCCGACATGGTGCGTTGCACGTCGGCGTTCTCCTTGTCGATCTTGTTGATCGCCACGATGATCGGCACCTCGGCCGCACGTGCGTGACTGATTGCCTCGATGGTCTGGGGCATCACGCCGTCGTCGGCGGCCACCACCAGAACCACGATGTCGGTAACCCCGGCACCACGCGCGCGCATCTTGCTGAAGGCCGCGTGACCGGGCGTGTCGATGAACGTGATGAGTTTGTCGTTCTTGGTCACCTGGTACGCACCGATGTGCTGGGTGATACCGCCGGCCTCACCAGCGACCACGTTTGCGGAGCGAATCTTGTCGAGCAACGTGGTTTTTCCGTGGTCGACGTGACCCATGATGGTGACGATCGGCGGACGGGTCTGCTGTGCGGCTTCGTCGGCGTCGTCGGAGTCGTCGAAGAGCGCCTGCAACTCCATCTCTTCCTGCTGACCCGGATCGACGAGGATGACTTCGGCGCCAACCTCCATCGCGAAGAGTTCCATTTGCTCGTCGGCGAGCGACATGGTGGCGGTCACCATCTCGCCCTGCTCGAGCAGGAAGCGAACCACGTCGACCGCACCGCGGTTCAACTTGGGGGCGAACACCTGCGCGGACGAACCTCGCTCGACAACGATGGGGCCCTCGGGTACCGGAGCATTGCTCGGCGCGTACTGAGTGGGCTGCAGCGCCTGCAGCTGCTCCATGTCCTTACGACGCTGTTCGCGCGTCTTTTTTCGTGCACCGCGACGATTTCCGCCGGCGCGCGCATTGGGTCCGCGGCCCTGCGGGCCTCCGACCTGTCGACCAAGACCCGATCCTCTACCGCCTGCAGGCCGGGGGCCGGGTGCGCCCGGTCGCGCACCGGTACCGCCCGGACGCGGCGCGCTTCTGCCCAGGCTGGATGACGAAAAGCGACCCATGCGACCCGATGCACCCGGTCGCGGCGCACCGCCGGGGCGTGGTCCGCGGGAATCCGGACCAGGCGGACGACGTGCGGGTGGTGGTGGAACGCGGTTGCCGCCAGGTGGCGGCGGAATGGTTCGACCACCAGCGGGCACCGTGCGCGGCCCACTCGACGGCGCGGTTCCCGGAGGCGGCACGGGTGTACCGGGGGTCGTGGGTGGACGCATTGCCGGCGGACGACTGGTGATGGCGTTGCCCGGACGCGACGACACCACGCGTGGTGCCGGCGACACCGGTGGCGTTGCTGCCGCAGGCGGCGCAGCGTCGGGAGTGGTTGGTGGCGTAACCACGCTGGTCACCACGGTTGCGGGCGGCAAGGTTGATGCCGGAGTCGACTGGGCCGTCGACTGTGCCGTCGCGGCGCCGGTCTCCGACGTTGCGGTTTCGACATCGGCCGGTTTGGTTTCGGTGGTGTCGGGCTCGGTCGTCGACTTCGTCGACTTCTTTGCGCGTGTGGTCTTGGGCTTGGCTTCCTCGTCCCCGGCTGCAGCCTTTTTGGCGCGCTTGGGCTTGTCGACAATCGGCTCGCCCTTCAGACCCTTCTCTTCGGCGTGGCGACGCACACGATCCGCTTGCGCCTCCACCATGCTGGATCCGGCCGCCACCACACCAACACCGATAGTGGAGCAGAGTTCGATGACCTGCTTGGAGGTCATGCCGAGCTCTTTGGCGAGCGTGGAAACGCGGACAGTCTTGCTCAAGCGGTTGCACCACCCGTGGAATCTTCGGCAACCTGCGCCTCGGTGGATGGCTCTGCAACGTCGGCCACGGGTGCCGGCGTATTCTCCACCGTGAGGCCGGCGGCTTCACTTTCGCTACGGACATCGAGACGCAATCCGCACAACTGGGCGGCCAACTTGGCGTTGATTCCTGCGCGACCGATGGCCAACGACAACTGGAAGTCGGGCACGATGACGTCGGCCTGGGTACCGTCGTCGCTGATGTTCACCTCGGTGACCTTCGCCGGCGACATGGCGTTGATGATCATCGAACGCTTGTCCTCGCTGTAGGTGACGATGTCGATCTTCTCGCCACGCAGTTCGGTGACCACGCGCTTCACGCGATCGCCGCGTCCACCGACGCAGGCACCGATCGGGTCGATGCGCTGGTCGTTGGATGCCACGGCAATCTTGCAGCGCTGACCGGGCTCACGTGCGATGGCCATGATGCTCACCTGGCCATTGACGATCTCTGGTACTTCCATCTGGAACAACTTGAACACCAAGCCCGGATGGCTGCGGCTCACCACCACTTGCGGTCCGCGCTCGGTCTGGCGAACTTCCACGATGAACACCTTGAAGGTTCCGTCGGTGGAGCCGCGCAACTCGTTGGGCACCTGCTCGGACAATGGCATGATTCCCTCGCCACCGCTCATGTCGATGATGAGGTACTTGCGCTCAGAACTGCGATCGGGCATCAATCGAATACGTCCGGCGACGATCTCGCCTTCCTTGTTGCGGAACTGGTCGTACTTGCCCTGGTATTCCACCTCGCGGATGCGCTGGCTCAACACCGCACGGAACGTGGACGCTGCGATGCGACCCAACTCGTCGCGGCTCGGGGTGTCGTCACGCTCGTTGCACCAGTTGCCGTCGGCATCGATGTCGTAGGCCGTGAAGGTCATCTCCATGGTGTCCGGGTTCAGTCCGACGATCACTTCCTCGGCGGCGCCGGGACGCTTCTTGTAGGCCGTGGCCAAGGCCTCGACCAGCACCTGCAACAGCGCATCGATGGACAAGCCGCGATCCGCGGCGATCATCCGAATGGCTTCCTTCATGTCTGACTGATTCATGACGCAACCTCCTTGGTCTGTCGATCTGAAGACTTTTGCGTGCGGCCCGCCGATGTTTCGGCTCCCCACACGAACACGGTTCGAGCCCGCTCGATGTCGTCGTGGGCCACCGACATCTCCGTGCCGGTGTCGTCGAGCAGCATGACGATGTGACGCTCGTCGGCGCGCAACAGCACACCCTGCAAACGACGACGCCCGTCGATGGCGCGGTGCAAACGTACCGACACCACCTTGTCGACTTCACGCTGGAAATGTTGCGGGGTGCGAAGCGGTCGTTCCAGGCCGGGACTCGACACCTCGAGCGTGTATCGCCCCGGCATGGGGTCGTTGTGGTCGAGTTCGCGTGACACCAAACGACTCACGAGCGCAATGTTGTCGAGTGTGACACCGGAGGGCTGCCCGGGTGGCGTGTCGATGCTGAGCCGCAGGACACCGGACACCATCTCGAGGTCGTAGATTTCCAGACCCAAGTCGGCCACGATGGGAGCGGTGAGGGCGCGTACCCGCTCAACGACGGTGTCCGTGGTCATCGTCTCTGTGGCTCCCTTTTCGTCGTTTTCGTAACCGTGTATTCGATTCTTCTTCGTCTCGCCGTCCCCTCCAGCCGTTACACGAGTCAAAAAAAGGCGTGGGTGGTGGCCCACGCCTTTGCGGTCTGCACTCATGCTGACTGTAGAAGGACGTAACCATGATAGCCGCGCGAACTAGCCTTCGTTTCGCGTGATTCATCGCTTGTCGACGCTCTTTGTGCGCACATTGCGTGACGACCCGGCCGAAGCAGAAGTGCCCAGCCACCGCTTGCTGGTGCGGGCCGGCTACATCCGTCGCGCGGCCCCGGGTGGCTACACGTGGCTACCGCTCGGCATGCGGGTGTTGCAGCGAGTCGAGCAGATCGTGCGAGAAGAAATGGACGCCATCGGCGCGCAGGAGGTGCACTTCCCCGCCCTCCTGCCACGCGAGCCGTACGACGCGAGCGGTCGATGGACCGATTACGGACCGAACTTGTTCCGCCTGCAAGACCGTCGCGGGGCCGACTATCTGCTCGGCCCCACCCACGAGGAAATGTTCACGTTGCTCGTGAAGGATTTGTACTCCAGCTACAAGGACTTGCCGGTGTGGCTGTACCAGATACAAACGAAGTACCGCGACGAAGCGCGTCCGCGCGCCGGGTTGTTGCGCGGTCGTGAGTTCGTGATGAAGGACTCCTACAGCTTCGACCTCGACGACGACGGTCTGCAGCGCAGTTACGACGCGCATCGTGCCGCCTACGTAAAGATCTTCGAGCGACTCGGCCTCGACGTTGTGATCGTCAAGGCGATGTCCGGCGCAATGGGCGGCTCAGCATCGGAGGAGTTCCTCTCCCCCTGTGCCTCGGGTGAAGACACGTTCGTTCGATGCACGTCGTGCGACTACCGTGCCAACACCGAGGCGGTGCGAATCGGCTCCCTGGCCGACGTCGACGCCAGCACCACCTCTGCCGCACGGGTGGTCGACACCCCGAACACGCCAACCATCCAAACGCTGGTCGACATGTTGAATGGTCGCGACGATCTGCGTCGTGACGCCGGCGCGTGGTCGGCCGCCGACACCCTGAAGAACGTGCTCGTCATGCTGCGCGAACCCGACGGAACGCGAACACCTCTGGCCATCGGCGTGCCCGGCGATCGCGACGTGGACATGAAGCGCCTCGAGGCCGCCGTGGCCCCGGCCGAGGTGGATGCATTCGATGACGCCGACTTTGCCGCACGACCCAACCTGGTGAAGGGCTACATCGGCCCCGATGCGCTGGGTGAAAAGACGTCCTCTGGTATTCGCTACCTGCTCGACCCGCGTGTGGTGCTTGGTAGCGCATGGGTGACCGGCGCCAATACGCCCGGACGCCACGTGGTCGACCTGGTGCACGGTCGCGACTTCACCGCCGACGGGGTCATCGACGTTGCCGACGTGCGCGACACCGACCCGTGCCCCAACTGCGGATCCCACTTGCGTATCGAGCGTGGCATCGAGATGGGGCACGTGTTCCAACTCGGTCGCAAGTACGCCGACGTGCTGGGCCTGCAGGTGTTGGACGAAAAGGGCAAGCAGCGGGTGGTGACCATGGGCTCGTACGGCGTTGGCGTGTCGCGCGCCGTTGCCGCCATTGCCGAATCGCATCACGACCAACTCGGGCTGCGCTGGCCGCGCAGCGTCGCACCGATGGACGTACACGTGGTGATCGCCGGAAAACCCGGCGACGACACCGGACCCGCCGCCGAGGCACTGGCCGCTGAACTCTCGAACGCAGGCTTGCACGTGCTGCTGGACGATCGTGACGGAGTGTCGCCAGGGGTGAGATTCAAGGATGCCGAATTGTTGGGGATGCCGATGATCGTGATCGCCGGACGAGGAATAGCCAAGGGAGTGATGGAAGTTCGCGACCGTATCGCCGGCACCACCACCGAATTGCCGATCCACGACGTTGCCGCACACGTCATCGCGGCAAACGCATAACGGCACGATGCTGCGACTGAAGGGTGCGGTTCAGCACTACCCATGGGGCGATCGGTTTGCGTTGCCCGAGATGTTGGAGATCACCGCCGACGGTCGCCCATGGGCGGAGATCTGGTACGGCACCCACCCTCGCGGACCGGCACACGTCGACGAAAGCCTGCACCTTCCCGCGCCGACCTATTTGTCGGACGAGGTGGGCGAACTTGCGTTCCTCGTGAAGTTGCTGGCGGCAGCACAGCCGTTGTCGCTGCAAACGCATCCCTCCGACGAACAAGCGGCACGAGGCTTTGCGAAGGAGAACGCGGCGGGGATTCCTCTCGACGCGCGCCATCGCATCTACGTCGACGATCGTGCGAAACCCGAGATGGTGGTTGCGCTCGACACCTTCGAGGCATTGTGTGGCATTGCTTCGCACGACGTGGCGTTACGACAGTGTGCCGAAGCTGGCGCGGTTGCACTTGCAACTCACGTTGAGCAGCACGGTGTTGCTCATGCCGTACGCACGCTGTTGTCGGGTAGCGCCGCAACGTCGTCGGGCGGAGATTCGGCATGGTTGGAACTCGCCACCGTCACCACACCAACTCCGGTCATCGCTCAACTCACGGCGCATTACGACGACCCGCGCGCAGCCGTGGCCCTCCTCATGAATCACGTTCGCCTCGCCCCCGGTGAGGCGTTGTTCCTGGAGGCGGGCACGGTGCATTCGTACCTGCGTGGCGTGGCCCTGGAAGTGCAGGGCAATTCCGACAACGTGATGCGCGCCGCCTTCACGGACAAACACGTCGACCTGGACGAATTCTTCGCCGTGGCGCGACTCGATTCGCCCACGAACGACCTGGTTCGCACCGAACGTGTGTCGCCCACCAGCGTGGCGTACCGTTGCGCGGCTCCCTTCTCCGTGATGCGACACGAGCTCAACGGCACGTTTGCCCTCACCGCATCGACGCAGCACACCATGTTGGTGTGCACGTCCGGGAGCGCCGGGCCACTCACCCGCGGCGGGGCGGCGTACGTGGCGGTAGGCGAATCCATCGCCCTTGAGGGCACGGCCACGATCTACTCGGTGAGCGCATGACGCGTCACGCGGCAGGCGCATGACGCGCGGCGCGCTCCGACGATGTGTCGCGGTATCGGCGTTGTTGCTTCTCGCAATCACACCCGCCACCGTTGCCGGTGGCTACGCACCCGGCGTCAACGGCACCGGCGGGTCCACGCTGCTGGTGCTTGGCGACAGCCTCACGTGGGGCGCCAACTACTTCGCAAAGACACAGTCGCAACTGGCGGCCACCCAAACCTTCGACAACGTGATCGTTGATGGATGGTGGTCGCGGCGCATCGGTGGCATCGTGTCCACCACCTACTCCGGAGCCAACACCTACAAGAACACCTACCTGAAGAAGCGCGTCTACCCGACCGCCGTCATCGTCGCACTCGGCACCAACGACGTGTATTTTCTCAGCAAGAAGCGCGAGTACATCGCGGTGATTCGAGAGTTGATGGACGCCATCGGCCCCGTACCCGTTGTGTGGCTGAACGTGCACCGTGTGGATTCATCACGCACCACCGCGCGCTCTCGCGTGTTCAATAGAACCTTGGAGCGTGTGCTGGCGGAGTATCCGCTGGCCAGCGTGTACGACTGGGCGGACAAAGCCAAGACCACGTCCCGTCTGATGGCATTCGACAAAATCCACCTCACGCCATCGGGCTACAAGGTTCGCTCCAACGTGTACGCCGAACTCGCCACCACGCTGGCACAACGTGTCAGTGACGCCACGAGCACGACGACGACAACGACCACCACCATCGACGCAACCACCACGACCATCGAGTCGACGACGACCACCACCGTGGCAACGATGACGACGGTGGCACCGTAACGCGGCGCCGTCACGCGCCGAAGAACGGCGAATGGGCTCGCCGCGCTCAGCCCTCGACGGTGCGGCGAATCTCGACGATTTTTTCCGCCGACTGATTGGCGTCGGTGCCCTTTTCGTCGAGGAGCGCGTTTCGATCGCGTGCGGCTTCGCGTTCGGCGATGGTGGTGTCCACGCGTTGGAGTGCGGCTTCGACACCGTGCTCGTGGATGAACGACGCCCAATCCACGAGCGCTTCCACCATCTCGCTCTCGGGTACCACAGCAACGTTGCGACCCTTCACGAAGAGATGACCGCGTTTGTTGCCCGCAGCGATGCCAAGATCGGCTTCGCGGGCTTCACCCGGGCCGTTCACCACGCAACCCATCACGGCGATTTGCAGCGGCAACTTCTTGTCGGCGAACGCCGCTTGGGCCCGGTTGGCAACCTCGATGACGTCGATTTCGGCCCGACCACAACTCGGACACGCGATGAGGTCCACGTTCTTTCGCTCGCGAAGACCGAGTGATTCGAGCAACTGGCGACCGGCCCGCGCTTCTTCCACGGGGTCGGCGGTGAGGCTGTAACGAATGGTGTCGCCGATGCCCTCGAGCAGCAGTGCGGCGATTCCGGCGGTTGCCTTCACCAGCCCACCCGGCAGCGGACCCGCTTCGGTCACCCCGAGATGCAACGGGTGATCGGTGACCGCACTCAACTTTCGGTACGCCTCCACCATCAAGGGGACGTTGGACGCCTTCACCGAAATTTTGATGAGGTCGAAACCAACCTCGTCGAAGTAACGCATCTCCATTTGCGCAGACTCCACCATCGCATCCGCGGTCAAGCCACCGTATTTTTCGTAGAGGGAGGGGTCGAGTGAGCCACCGTTCACCCCGATGCGAATCGGAACCTTGCGGTCGCGCGCCTCGCTGGCCACGGCCTTGATGTGCTCGGGTTTGCGGATGTTGCCCGGATTCAACCGCAAGCCGTGAACCCCCGCCTCGAGTGCCGCCAACGCCATCTTGTACTGGTGGTGAATGTCGGCGATGATCGGCACCGGAGACCGTGGCACGATTTGTGCCAGGCCCTCGGCCGCTTCGATTTCGTTGCAGGTACAGCGCACGATGTCGCATCCGGCGGCGGCCAACGCGTAGATCTGTTGCAGGGTCCCCTCGACATCGGCGGTCTTGGTGATGGTCATCGACTGCACGCTGATGGGTGCATCGCCTCCCACTGCCACCTTGCCGACGTGAATCTGTCGGGTTGCTTTGCGCGGGAACGTAGCGGGGGCGGAGGTCATCGATCAGCCGAGGGGTTGCGTGATGTCAAGGTACAAGCCTGCCACGAGCAACATCACCAACAACACCACCACGGCGGTGGCTACCGGAGCCAGTTTGCGAACGTCGGCGTGATACCGGCGCGTACGGGTGGAGCGCAGACGCTCGTAGATCGCCACCGCAGCGTGGCCGCCATCGAACGGCAGGAGCGGCATCATGTTGAAGACACCGACGAACACGTTCACCGCGCCCAGCAAGAGCAACACGCCCTTCCACCCCTCATCGCGACCCACTTCCCCACCCAGCTGGCTGGCACCCACCACGGTGCTCGGACGAGTGAGCGGATTTGCGCTCTCACTGGTGAGGTTGTCGGCCAAGTTGATGGGATTCAACACCGTGAACACGCCGACGACGGAATCCCGGGCGGTGCCCACCACGTCTTGTACTGCGCGACCGATCGCCTCGACGACTCCGAGTTGCACGTAGTCGCGCGACCAACCGGCAACGCCGAAGAATGCGCGGGCTTCGGGGGTTTCTTCCGATCCCGGGAACACCGTGAGCGTGGCGATGAGCGAGCGGATTTCTCCGTTGCGATCGATGACCACCTCCACCCTGTCGCCCGGTTGCTTCGCGCGCACCGCCGCGACGAAGTCGCCGGAGCTGGCAACGGGTGTGCCGTCGAACTCGACGATTACATCACCCTCGAGCACACCGGCCGCCTCGGCCGCGCTGCCGACGTACGGCTGATCCATCACCGTGACGCGGCCCGTCTCGCCATAACGACCCGAGACGGAGTACACCCCGGCGAACAACACCAGCGCGATGACCACGTGCATGAGCGAGCCGGCAGTGATGACCAACAGTCGTCGCGGGAACGACTTGGAGCGGTACGTTCGATCCTCGTCGGCGGGGTCGGTTTCATCGAGGTTGTTCATGCCGATGATGCGCACGAACGCACCGATCGGAAAGGCCCGCACGCCGTACTCGACCTCGCCCCGCCGCCACGCCAACAACTTGGGACCGAATCCCATGTAGAACTGCGTCACCTTCATGCCGGTGCGACGTGCGGTGACGAAGTGTCCGATTTCGTGGAGGAACACCGACACGATGAGGCCGAGGACGAACACGAAGGTCCACACGTTGCTCACCGCCAACCACGCCAGCAACGCCACGATCACACCCACGCCTGCGATGGTGGTGGACAACGGAACCTTGTCGCCCGTGTCGCGAGTGGGGTCGCCACCGCCACCGACGAGGTCTTCGCGAATGCGGGTGTAGAACGAGCTCACGCGCCCACGGTACCTGCGGCCTGTGCAAAAGATTGGACGATGCCGCGTGCAATCTGTCGCGCTCGTTCGTCGGCGGCCAGCACGTCGTCGACGCTCGACAAGGTTCCACCGTCGTGGCGTTGCAGCGTTGCATCGTTGACATCGGCAATCTGCAACCAGGAGATTCGTCCCGCGAGAAACGCCTCGACGGCAATCTCATTGGCTGCGCTCAACCAAGCGGGTGCCGAGCCGCCGGTGCGACCGGCGGCATAGGCCAAGTCGAGGCAACGGAAGGTCTCGCGGTCGGGCACCTCGAACTCCAGCGTTCGCATGCTCGCCCAATCGACCGCGCCGAACGGCACGTCGAAGCGATCCGGCCAGGCGATTGCATACGCAATCGGTAAACGCATGTCGGGCATCGACAACTGCGCGATGGTGGCCCCATCGGTGAAGGTCACCATGGAATGAATGACCGACTGGGGGTGCACCACCACCTCGATTCGGTCGTAGCCAACCCCGAACAGTTCGTGGGCTTCGATCACCTCGAGGCCCTTGTTCATGAGCGTGGAGGAATCCACCGTGATCTTCGGACCCATCGACCACGTGGGATGTGCCAGCGCTTGGTTCACGTCCACCCGCGAGAGATCGTCGCGAGTGCGCCCGCGAAACGGACCGCCACTCGCGGTGAGTTGCAGCGACGCAACCTCGCGACCAACGTGGTCACTCGAACGCAAACATTGATGAAGTGCGCAATGCTCGCTGTCGACCGGGACGATCATCGCACCCTCGGTGTTGCGAAGCGGCTGCACGATGGGTCCGGCGGCGATGAGGCTCTCCTTGTTCGCGAGCGCGAGTCGCTTGCCTTGACGGAGCGTTTCGAGCGTGACGGGAAGTCCGGCAAAACCCACCACCGCGTTGACCACCACATCAGCCGGGTGAACCACGTCGGCTACGTCGTCGCTGAACTCGACGGAGGGGAAGTCCCTACCGAGGCGTGAACGCACTGCGGAGTCGATGACGGCAACCACATCCGGGCGATACCGCGCGATCTGCTCGCGAAGTACCTCCTCGTTGGATGCGGCGGCGAGCGACACCACCCGGTAGCGCCCGTTCGACGCATCGATCACCTCGAGCGTTTGTCGCCCGATCGAGCCGGTGCTCCCCGCGAGGGCAACCGCGACGGTCACGTCGAGAAAATCAGCTGGCCCACGGGGTCAGCGTTACGGCGAGGAAGTACACCGTCGGCAACGACAGCAACACACCGTCGAAGCGGTCGAGTACCCCACCATGACCCTTGAGGAGCGTTCCGAAGTCCTTCACGCCGAGCGATCGCTTCAGCACGGACTCCAGCAGATCGCCGATCGGTGCGGCGATCGACACCACCGCTGCGAGCATGATCCATTCCATCAGCGAGTCCCACGTTTCGCTCTGCAGACCAAGGATGACCACGACGCAGAACGTGGCGATCGTGCCACCGATGACTCCCTCCACCGTCTTGTTGGGACTGATCGACGCCTTCAGCGGCGTGCGACCAATGGCCGAACCGACGAAGTATGCGCCGATGTCGTTCGCGGCCACCGCGAACACGGCGAGGAACAGCGTGTCGGTTCCCACGTTGGGAAGCGACGCCGACAGCGTGGACATGCGCAGGATCATTCCCGCGTAACTTCCGAGCAGTCCGATGTACACCACTCCCAACATCAGGGTGCCGAGGCTGGTGATGGCACCGCTGTGATCATCGTCGGAACCGACGAGGCTCACCGCACCAGCAATGAACGCAAACACCACCACCATTGCAATGGCAAGATGCGACATGTAATAGGCGGCGAGCGGGGCGGTCAAACACGCAACAACACCCACCACCATCGGGGCGCCAAGCCCCTTGTTGGTGGTTTGCGTGAAGAACTCCAGCGCTGCGATTCCGAGCACAACGACGACGAGCGCCATCACCGCGGCCGGGCCCACGAACGACGTCCCGGCGAACAACACCACCAGCACCGCACCAACGAGCACCGCCGAACCCAGGTTGCGGTCGGCCCCGACGGGGCGAGGTTGCGTTCCGCTGTCGCCACGATCGGGTCGTGCACGTCGAACTTGGCTGGGGCGAACGGGTGCCGGACGACGAGCCGAGCGATCGCGTGAACCGACACGCTCACGCGCCACGGGTCGCGACACGTCACCCGTGCGGTCACGAGCGATCGGACGCGAAACATCACCCGTGCGGTCACGAGCGATCGGACGTGAAATATCACCCGTGCGGTCACGCATCGTGGGGTGGGTGTCGGAGGCACGTCGCGCACGCTGATCGGTCGGGTCACCGCCGATACGAATCCGTCCCTCGGGGGCCGGACGGCTCACCGGCGGGGGCGAATCCGGTCGATTTGGTTCGCGGGTCGGACGTGTGGCGTCGCGGCTGCCCGGTTTACTCGGATCACGGGGTTGCACACCGAAGCGGGGGCTCTCCCCCGTTGGCTGTTCGCTCCAGTGCGGTAGTTGTGCCGTGTCGGTCGAGTCGACGCTGATGGCCGGAGCGGAATCATCGGAATCGGCGAACTTCACTTCGCCGAACTCGTCACCGAAGTCGATGGTGTTGTCACGAAGTTCCCCGGTGGTTTCGTTGGAATCGGTATTGTCGCGGCGATCGTCGGACATTGTCAAACCTCCATAACTTCTTGTTCCTTGCGGGCTGCGGCTTTGTCGATGTGGTCCACGTGCTCCTGGGTCATCTTGTCCAGATCCTTTTCGGCACGTTCGAGATCGTCCTTGGAGATGTCACCATCCTTCTCGGCGGTTTCCATGGCTTTGCGCGCATCGCGTCGAATACCGCGAATGGTCACACGACCCTCCTCGGCGATGTTCTTCACCACCTTCACGTAGTCCTTGCGTCGTTCCTCGGTGAGCGCCGGAAACGCCAAACGAATCACCTGACCGTCGTTGCTGGGGGTGACACCGATGTCACTCGCCATGAGCGCCTTCTCGATTGCAGCGATCGCCGAGCGGTCGTGTGGCTTCACCACCAGCATGCGGGCCTCGGGCACCTGAAAACTGGCCAACTGCTGCAAGGGCACCGGGGCGCCGTAATAGTCCACGTTGAGTTTCTCGATCAGCGCAGGTGACGCACGTCCCGTACGTACCGCTACGAACTGGTGTTGAACGTGCTCGACGGCCTTGTCCATCTTGTCGAGCGACTCGAGCAGCGTGTCGTCGATCACGCGACTAGCGTACCGATTTCTTCGCCCTGGAGTATCGCTCGCAGATTGCCCCGCTGCAACAAATTGAACACGACGATCGGCAACTTGTTGTCCATGCAGAAGGTGATTGCGGTGGAATCCATCACACGTAGGCCCTTGTTGATGACGTCGAGATGCGAGAGACGAGAGAAACGTGTGGCGTTCTTGTCCACCTTCGGGTCGGCGGAGTAGATGCCATCCACACCTGAGTGAGTGCCCTTCAAGATTGCCTGCGCTTCGATCTCCGCGGCGCGAAGTGCGGCAGCGGTATCGGTGGTGAAGAACGGGTTGCCGGTTCCCCCGGCCAGGATGACGATGCGTCCCTTTTCCAAATGGCGCTCGCAGCGGCGACGAATGTAGGGTTCGGCAACCTTGGGCATTTCCACCGCGGTCATCACGCGCGAGTGCTGACCTGCGCGTTCGAGGGCATCCTGCAGCGCCAAACCATTGATGACCGTTGCGATCATTCCCATGTAGTCGGCCTGAGCTTGATCCATTCCGCGCCCACTGCCCTTGGTGCCGCGCCAGAAGTTGCCGCCGCCGACCACGACGGCAATGTCAACCCCGAATTCCTCCCGAGCATCGCGCAACTCGCCGGCTAGTTGGGCCAAGACGTCGTTGTCGAGCCCGAAGCCCGACTTTTCGGCGAGTGCCTCGCCCGACAATTTCAATACCACTCGTTTCCAGCGGGGCTGGGTACGAGCAGTCATGCGTTTCCGAGATTACCCGATTTCCACCTGGGCGAACCGCACGATCGACGCCGAGCCGATGACTTGTTTGACCGACTGCTTGTCGTCCTTGGCATACGGCTGCTCGAGCAAGCAGAGGTCCTTGAAGAAGCCGTTGAGTTTGCCGTCGACGATCTTGCCGATTGCCGCCTCCGGCTTGCCTTCGTTGCGGGTAGCAGTTTCGAGGGTGGCGCGCTCGGCTGCGACAACGTCGGCCGGCACCTCGTCGCGAGTGAGATACTTGGGACGCGCAAACGCGATGTGCACGGCGATGTCGTGGGCCAATTCCTCGGTTGCGCCACTCATCTCAACGACCACCACGTTGACGCCGCGACCACCTTGAACGTGGATGTAGGAGTCCATGATGTTGCCTGCAGCGGCCTCGAATCGCACCACTTCGCCGAGTTCGATCTTTTCCTTGAGGAGGATCTTGAGGTCCTCGAGTTCCTTGGTGCGATCGGCGACTGCCGCTTCGCCCTTCGCGCGAACGAGATCGGCCAAGGTTTGGGCCTCGGCCACGAACGACTCACTTGCCGCAACGAAGTCGGTTTCACACTTCAACTTGACGATCGCAGCCTGCGGACAGTCGATGGAGAGCGCCACCACACCCTGGTTGTTGTCGCGATCGGAACGCTTGGCGCTGGCCGCCAAACCCTTTTCGCGCAGCCAGGTCTTTGCCGCCTCGACGTCGCCGTTGGCTTCCTCGAGCGCTTTCTTGCAGTCCATCATTCCGGCGCCGGTTGCCTGGCGCAGTGCCTGAACGTCCTTGGCGTTGACGGCCATTAGTTTGCCTCACCCACCAACTTGGCGTCGCGCGCAGCCTGCGCTGCTGCCGCTTCCGCGCGAGCACGAGCCTGATCAGCGGCGAACACCGCGTTGTCCACGACGGCGGTGGCGGCGCTCTGCACCTGACCACCCGCCTTCTCGGCAATGAATCGACCCTCGGCGATTGCCTCGGCGATGACACGCGTCATGAGTTCGTTGGCGCGGATGGCGTCGTCGTTGCCCGGGATCGGATACTGCACCAGGTTGGGGTTCACGTTGGTGTCCACCACCGCGATCACCGGGATGTTGAGCTTGTTGGCCTCGGTCACCGCGAGATGTTCGGTGGCCGTGTCGAGAACGAAGATGGCATCGGGTAGCCGAACCATGTTGCGAATGCCCGACAGGTTGCGCTGCAACTTGACGAGTTCGCGCGACATGAGGAGCGCTTCCTTTTTGGGGATTTGCGCCCACTCGGGTGACGCGCTGAGACGCTCGAGTTCGATCATCTTGGACACACGCTTGGAGATGGTGCCGAAGTTGGTGAGCATGCCACCGAGCCAACGCTCGTTGATGTACGGCATGCCGGATCGCTCGGCGTAGTTCTTGATCGGATCCTGGGCCTGCTTCTTGGTGCCGACGAACAGCACCACGCCGCCACCGGATGCCAGCTGACGAACGAAACCGTACGCGGCTTCGATACGTGTGAGCGTTTGCTCGAGATCGATGATGTGGATGCCGTTGCGCTCACCGAAGATGAAACGCTGCATCGTGGGGTTGCGACGCTGGGTCTGGTGTCCGAAATGGACTCCCGCCTCGAGCATCTGTCGCATGCTGATGATGGCCATGGTGTTCTCCTTCCTGTGGTTGGTGGACACGATTCGTTGCGCCGAAGCGACCACAGGTGTGCGAATCGTGGGAGTTGATATGTAGTTGTTGGTTACGTGCGCCGATTTCTCAGCCGTCGTGACGCTATCGGGATGGGGTACCGCTTCCACCTTCAGGGGCCGCGACGTGTCACGGACTGCGGTCGCAACTCCGCGTTGGGCCGCGGCCGAGCGTCACGCGGAAGCGGGGGCGCGCCCACGTAGCTGCGGTGCCACCAGCCATCATCTGCGGGTCGACGTACGTCTCCCCCACGCGTACACCCACATGCAACGTGGCCGCACCCGTTGTTGCGGCGTTCCCGGACTCACTCGCCAACCCGAGCACGTCACCACGGCGCACCACATCGCCCCGGGACACCGTCGTTTCACCCACACCGCCGTACGTCACCCGTACCGACGGATTATCGCGAGCACGTACCACCACGTACCGCACGCCGGCCACCTCGCCAGCAAACACCACCCGACCACTCAACCCGGAGCGCACCGCCGAGGCGACCGGAACCGCGTATTCGATGCCGCGATTCCCCGCACATCGCGCACACTCCGGGGCACGAAACGGATCGACGATCGTCGCATTCGTTGGCAACGTGAGACAAGCGCCGAGCAGCGCAGTAGTCAACATGCGTTCGCTCCCGTGGTGGAGTCGAGAACCGGCGCGGGGATCAACGAAAATCGGCGGCAGCCAAGTGCCCGCGCATTTGGAGCACGGCCTTGGCATGAATCTGCGAAACGCGACTTTCGGTGACGTCGAGCACCTCGCCAATCTGGGCGAACGTGAGGTTCTCTTCGTAATACAACAGCAGCGTCGTGCGCTCCCGATCGGGCAACTTGCGAATGGCTTCACGCATCGCCCTGCGCAGCTCTCCCGACTCGATCGCAGCATCCGGATTGGTGGCGCGTTGGAAGTCGCTCGCATCGGGCATCGCATGCGAGTCCATCGCAATGTGATCGAGCGGACCGATGGCGCTCGACGCCACGTCGGACAACCATTCGTGCAACTCGTCGGCACTGATCTTCAGTCGTTCGGCAATCTCGGCATCGGTGGCAGGGCGACCCAACTCGTTTTGAAGTTCGGCGATGGCAACCTCCACTTGTCGCGATCGCGCGCGCACCGAGCGCGGTACCCAGTCGAGCGCGCGCAGGCTGTCGAGTATGGCCCCACGAATGCGCGGCACCGCGTACGACTCGAACTTCACGCCGGCCGACGGCGCATACCGATCGATTGCCTGCACCAGTCCCACCACGCCGGCACTAACGAGGTCGTTGGTTTCCACCCTGCGTGGCAAGCCCGCCGACAAACGTCCGGCGACGAACTTGACGAGCGACGCGTAATGCACCACCAACCAGTCGCGCGCCACGCCATCCTTGGTTGCGTGGAACCGCTGCCATGCATCGTCGACGGTGAGACGTTCCGCTCGGGGGTTCATGCGCGTGGATGCGACGCCCCGTACGCCGTCTTCAATCGTTCCTTGCTCACATGCGTGTATCGCTGCGTGGTGGCGACGTCGGCATGACCGAGCAATTCTTGCACTGCACGCAGGTCGGCCCCGTTGTCCAGCAAGTGCGTGGCGAAGGTGTGTCGAAGTGCGTGCGGATGCGTGGGTGACAGCGCACGATCGTCGATGAGACGTCGTACGTCGCGCGGCGTGATGCGCTTGCCGCGATGGTTGAGAAACAGGGCGAGCTCGTCGGCGGCCGGCACGTCGTCCACCACCTCCTTTCGAACCTTCACCCAGTCGCGCACGGAGTCGACCGCGGGTTTGCCCACCGGCACCTGGCGCTCCTTGTTGCCCTTGCCCATCACCCGCACCACACCTCGTCGCACATCGATGGAGTCGATCTCGAGCGAGCACAACTCGCTGACACGCAGCCCGCTGCCGTACAACATCTCCACCACCGCGTCGTCGCGCAAATGTCGCCAGCGCGGATGGTCCTCGGGGTGGTGTTCCAACAACGCACGCAACTGCGCAGCGGTGAGCACCTTGGGTAGTCGGCCCTTGTCGGAAGGCGTCTTCACGCCCACTGTCGGATCGACCTTCACCTTCTTGTTGCGTGACAGCCACCCGAAGTAGCGGGTGAGCGACGCCTTCTTTCGCGCGATACTGCGCCGAGCGAGTTTGCTCGTGGAGAGGAACGCCACGTACGAACGAACGTGCTGTTTGGTGACCTGCGATGGAGCCGTCACGCCGTGACGCGCCACCCATTCCACGAAGAGGCGCACATCGCGCTGGTACGCGCTCACGGTGTTGGGTGATGCCGCGGTCAGCGAAACTACGAAACCGTCGAGATTCCACTGATCGGCCCGGCCCACCTCCAAAACGGTAGTTGCCGACTGCACACGTCGCGGGCGTGCGCGTCACGGAGCGACCAAGGCTTCCCACCAGCCGGCGTTCGCGGTGACCCAACCGTGTGCCTCGAGACGACCGAGTCGAACGGCCACTTCTTGGATCGGCAATCGAGAACGATGCACCAGCTGATCGAACGTCGATGGCTGACGTGCGAGCAGCTCGAGCACCACTCGATCATCGGCGGATGGCGCCACGCGATTGTCGCCGAGCGCATCGCGCCGTTGGTGGTCGAGACCCAGTGCAACTAGCACGTCGGTGGCATCGCGAACGGGCGCCGCACCTTGCGACAACAAATGATTGGTTCCCTTCGACGTGGTGCTCATCGGTGCACCGGGTACGGCCATGACGGTGACACCGCGCTTCAGTGCCTCGTCCACCGTGATCATCGATCCCCCGACTTCGCGCGACTCCACCACCACCAACACCTCGCTGAGGGCGGCCAAGATTCGGTTTCGCAACGGAAAACGAAACGCATCGGGAGCACAACCCGGTGGTGATTCCGAGAGCAGCAGGCCGTGTCGTGCAACGTCGCGCCACAGCCCGGCGTGTTCACGCGGATACACCACGTCGAGACCCGACGCAACCACCGCGATCGGTGGCGCGGCAGCGGCCTCGAGCGCGCCGAGATGTGCCGCGGCGTCAATGCCACGCGCCAATCCCGACACCACCGCTACGCCCCCGACGGCCACATCCCGCGACAGTCGGCGCGCAAAGAACCGCCCGGCGGCACTTGCTGCACGCGTACCCACCACACCAACACGCCGTTGTTGCAATGCGGTCGGGTTGCCGCGTGCGAACAACACCGCAGGTGCAGCGGGGTCGCTCCGCAGCACCTCGGGATACTCGGCATCGCTCGCCAACCACACCGCGACCTCGTGCTCGGCGAGCGACTCGGCGACACGCTGCACGAGATCGTCGGTAGCCGCCGCTCGCCATGCCCGCCCCATGTCGTGTTCGGCGAGCAACGCCGCAAGTCGAGGACTCGGTGAACACTCGCCGCGAATGGTTCGCCAGGCCCGCTCGACGCCAAGTTCGTTCACGAGAACCCGCAGACGCTTGGGGCCCACCATCGGCAGTGAGGCCAGCGCCGCTGCCACCGCGCGCATGCCGGGTGCTGCCACGGCGCGCACGTCGGATTCACTCACCGTGCGCCGCCGCTCAACGACGACAGCGACGTTCGCATCCGCAAGGCCGCAGCAACGTGGACCTCGCCAACCACCTCCGGGGCACCATCCAGGTCGGCGATGGTGCGTGCGACGCGCCGAATGCGATGAAGCCCCCTACCGCTCAAGCGTCCCAGTTCCAGCTCGCGACGCAGCACCGCGCGCGCAGCAACGGAGAGCGGCGCCAATCTGTCCAATTCATCCACGGCAATCGCAGCGTTCGGGCATCCACCGCGCTCGAGGGCGAGCCGTCGCGCGGCCACCACACGCTTGCGCACCACGTTCGAACTCTCGCCATCGACACCATCGACGAGGTCCTCGACTCGTGGAAGTCCGACGCTCACACGCAGATCGAATCGATCCAGCAACGGACCGGAGAATCGACGCAGATATTTGGCGCGCGCCGCATCGTCGCACACGCATACACCGGGCGCTCCGGCGCCACACGGACACGGGTTGGCTGCCGCCACCAGCAAACAACGCGCCGGAAACGTGAGCGTGGTTCGGGCACGCGAGACGTGCACCACGCCCTCCTCCAGCGGTTGTCGCAGTGCATCGAGCACGCTCGGGGCGAACTCCCCGAGTTCGTCGAGAAACAACACGCCTTCGCTGGCCAGCGAGATCTCCCCCGGTCGCATCGCGGCCGTACCACCGCCGATGAGTCCCACCAAGGAAATGGAGTGGTGCGGTGATCGAAACGGTGGATGCGTTACGCGACCGTTCGCCGGCATGGACACGTGTGCGGCCGAGTGCACCATGGTGCACGACATCGACTGTTCATTGCTGAGATCCGGGAGGATCCCCGGCAGCCGGCGCGCCAACATGGACTTACCCGCACCGGGCGGCCCCACCAACAACACATGGTGGGCGCCGGCGGCAGCGATTTCCAGTGCATGACGAGCCACGGGCTGGCCACGCACGTCGGCGAGATCGGGCACGTGATCGAACACGGTGGTGTGGGTCGCGGTGTCGTCGTTCAACCATTCGGTTTCACCGCGCAGACACGCCACGACATGTGCCAAATCCGACGCCACCACCACGTCATCGGCGCCGGCAGCCCGCGCCGACGCAGCATTGCCTGCGGCAACCACCACCCGCCGATCACGAACCGCACCGACCAACGGCGCCGCGCCCACCACTCCGCGCAACGAGCCATCGAGTCCGAGCTCGGCAACGAATGCAAAGGGCTCGATGAGGGACGATGCGATCTGCTCGTCGGCGACCAACACGGCGATTGCGATGGCCAGGTCCAAACCCGAGCCTCCCTTTCGCTCCCCGCTCGGAGCGAGGTTCACCGTGATGCGACGATTCGGCCACGTGAACCCCCGCGACAGGAATGCGGCACGCACACGATCTCGACTTTCGCGACACACCTCGTCGGGTTGACCGACGATGGTGAATCCGGGCAGACCGACACCGACGTGCACCTCGACGTCGACCGCCCGCCCAACGACACCCAACAACGTGGTGGACCGCACCGTAGAAAACAACGACTTTCTCCTTGGGAATGCATCCGTAGCGGGCCGGCACCTGTGAGAATGGAACGGCGATGAAACTTCTCACTGGAGGTGTGCACGACCAAGCCGGGAGGTGCAGGAAATCTTCGGCGCGATCGGCATGCGTCGGCACACTGCTCGCGGTGCTCCTTGCATCGTGCGCCACAACCCCACGAACCGCCACCAACTTTTGTCGGGTGCTCGCCGACCGTCTCGACGGCATCACCCAGACTCCAACCTCCAGTGCGCAAGTGCAGGAGTTGATCGGGCACTACGACCGTCTGGTCGAGGTGGCTCCAATCGAGGTGGAGGACGACCTTGCAACCATTCGCAACCTGTTCGTCCTGGCGTCGGAGGTCGACGTTACGGACGCGGCCAGCGTGCAGGCGGTGGCCGACGCGTCATACGCCGCCGAGCGCGCAGCCGACGACGCGGGCGTATACGTGGGTGCGACGTGTGGTGTGGATTTGTCCAATGGATTCGCCGTTCAGGCGCCCACGCCGACGCCGGAAACGATTCCTGCGACGACGCCGTAGTTCCGCGCCGAAACGGCGCGCACCGGCGCACCGCGAAGTGAACCGGTTAGCGGATTTCCCCGCGCTTGACGATGACCTTGTCGACCAAGCCGTACTCCTTGGCTTGCTCGGCACTGAACCAACGATCGCGCTCGGAGTCGCGCTGAATGTCCTCCACCGACTTGCCGGAGTGCAGCGAGGTGAGCTCGGCCATGCGTCGCTTGATGAACGCCAACTGCTCGGCCTGAATGGCGATGTCGGCGGCCTGACCACGCAACCCCGCGAGTGGCTGATGCATCATGATGCGCGCATTGGGCAAGGAGTAACGCTTGCCCGGCGCACCGGCGGTGAGCAGGAACTGGCCCATCGATGCCGCGAGTCCCACGCACACGGTGGCCACGTCGCACGAGATGAATTGCATCGTGTCGTAGATGGCCATGCCCGCGGTGATGGAGCCACCGGGTGAGTTGATGTACAACCACACGTCGGCCTTGGGGTCTTCCCCCTCGAGGAACAACAGTTGAGCGCAAATCTGGTTGGCGGCGGCATCGTCGACGTCGGATCCCAGGAGCACCACACGACTCTTCAGCAGGCGGTTGAAGATGTCCCCGCGAGGGTCGCTCGAGCCGTCCAGGGCCATGGGCGAGATCGGTGCATGTGCGGGAAGCAAGGGCGATGTCATGCGCGCAAGGCTAACGCTTGGACCCACCGCACGATGGACCCTCGTACGCGTGATGGGTCACGGCATGGGTGTTTCGCGGCGAATGCCACTGAACACCACGGCCACGCGCTCGTCGTTGGCGATGCGATCGCGAATCATCATCACGCCCGCCAGACCGGCGGCACCCGTCGGACTCACGTCGATGGTGGTGGTGCGATGTGCGAGTACGTATGCGTCACGTACCACCTGCTCGGTCGCCACCACCGGAAACCCCCCGCTCGCGCGCATCGCACGACACACCGACACCCAGTCGTACGTTTCGTCATCGAGGATGCCGTCGGCAAACGAGGTTGGTGTAGACGGCCATGGCGTCATGCACTCGTTCCAGTGCGCGGCCGCCTGACCGATGGTGGAGAACTTCCCGCTCGCCGTCCACGCGTGCGACAGTGGTGCGCAACCTTCCGCCTGAACGGCATGCAGTGCAGCACGCGTACCGCCGGCATGGAATCCTTCGGCGAGACTCGCCGCGAACGCACCACCGCCGGATTGCACGAACAATCGGGCGATGAGTGGCGGTTCCATGTGTTCGGCCACGTATGCCATCTCCCATCCGATGGTGCGCCCCCCGTCCAGGCACCATGCGTTTTCTGGTCCTTGCACACCGAAGGGAATCGCACCATTGGCAACCGCCTCGCGAAAGCGGAACACGCACGGGTCTCCGGCGGGATCGGTATCCAGTCGCGGGCAGTGTTGTACGTCGGCGCCGAGCCCACGAAGACGTTCCACCAAGGCGCCGTCGGCCCACTCCGGCACGAAGACGCTGATCGGCCAGTTCTCCGCCTTGGCCAGGGTGCTTGCCGCGAATGCCGCGTTGCCACACGACGCGATCGCCAACGACGGTCGCGAACCAATCGCCCACGGCGCCAGTCCCAGACGTTCGGCCGACACCAAGTGCAGCAACTCGGTGAAGAGATGACGTGACTTCTGCGAACCCGCAACGTTGTGCGTTTCGTCCTTCACCCACACGCCGCCCGTGTCGGAGAACCCGAGTGCGTCCGACAGCTCGTCGGCGCGCGCGAAGGGCGTGAACACGAAACCCGTGCCGGCCACCGCTGCAATCTTGGCGTCGAGCTCTCCGATGAGCGAATCGCGTTCGGCCTCGGTCATCCCGTGGGCGTGCGCGAATGCATCCCACGCGAGATACCGACGAAACGCAATGAAGGGGTTCGGGTGCTTGACCCGACGCAGTGGTGCTACATCGCTCTCGATGAGCAACACGTGATGTCGGTCATTGCCGGTGGCGTTGGGGCACCGCCACGAAAACGGCGTCTCGATGGCAACGCGCGCGTTGCACGCCGCGCAGCGCAAACCACGAACGATGGGTGGTGTCGCCTTGGGGTTGGCGCGCAACACGTCAACCAGCGACGCGGCGGTTGAACTCGTCGATCATCGCATCCCAAGCAGGAACGAAGCGACGCAGATCTCGCCAGAACGTCTGTGATCGTCGCGCCTCGAACACGTCCACCGGGGTGCCCTGCTGCTCGACCCACGTGTAGTAGCCGAGGTTGAACACGCGATTACGGTCGCGCTCGTCGCAGTCGAGCATGTGGTCGGTGGTGACGGCACCGAGATGTTCGGCGAACACCTCCGCGGCGTCGGTGGTGGTGAACTCGCCCTTGAATCGGCGGGCGAGGGTCTTCTTGCGTTCACTCGGATAGAGGTCTGCACCGTCCGTGGCAATGGTGATGAGCGCGTCGTTGGCGCCGTAGCCACGCAACTTGGCGACCTTGATTGCCGCAATCACGTTGGCGATCGCCGAGAAGCCGAAGTGCTTGAGGGTTTGCAGGATGTCCTCGGGCACTCCCTTTCGCTCGTGCAGGTAGCGGAGGCCTTCGTCGGTGTTGAACAACACGTCGAGTTCGTCGGTGGCACGATCGGAAACGTCGACCACCAGGTCGGTATTCATCACGTTGTGGATGAGAGGAATGTGTTTGTCACCGATGCCCTGGATGTTGTGTTCGCCGTAGCCGTTCTCCAACATGGTCGGGCACTCGAGCGCCTCGACCGCACCAATGGACGTACCGAACAAATCCTTCAAGCGGTCACCGGCGGCGATGGTGCCGGCGGATCCCGTTGCGCTGGTGAACGCCGCCAAGCGCAACTGGTCGTTGCCGGTGCGCGCACGAACGGTGTCGAACACGTGCGCGAGCGCGTTACCGGTCACCTGCCAGTGCACCAAGTGGTTGGCGAATTCGCAGAACTGATTGAAGATGAAGTTGCGCGTGTCCTTGCGCATGTCGTTGCACGCGTCGTAAATCTCCTTCACGTTGCTCTCGGTGCCGGGCGTACGAATGATGTCGCTCGGATCGCTCGTCCAATGATCGAGCCAATCGAAGCGTTCCTGCGACATACCTGCCGGCAACACCGCCACGCCGCGAGCGCCCATGATCTTGCTGATGGCCACTCCACCGCGGGCGTAGTTTCCGGTGGACGGCCAGATGGCTCGGTGGTGAGTGGGGTCGAATTGCCCGGTGATGATGCGTGGCGCCAAACACGCGTAGGCGGCCAACACCTTGTGGGCGGTGATCATCGGGAACCGATCACCGAACATCACGATGATGGGGCTCTCGATTCCCGTGAGCGACGACGGCAGCACGATGTGATCGGGAACGGCAACCCGGTTGCCGGCCATGTCGTTGTACCAGTGCACACGGAACAAGTTGCGTGCATCGGGTGCGTTCTTGTCCACGTCCGTGGTGAGCGAGACGTCGATCGATCGCGGATCGGAGAGTTGCGCGAACGTCGGCAACACCACCTTGCGTTCGCGACAACGCGCAACGCTGTGCTCGAGTGCCTCGGCATTCACCACCGTGTCGGCAAGACCGAGTTGCTCCACCATCGCGGTATCACGCAGGGATGAGGTGGAAGCGCTCGTCGTCACCTTTACATTCTGTCAAACGCCCGGTGGCACGACTACCCTGAACGAACGCGGGCCGGCGTAGCCCAATGGCAGAGGCACGGCGCTTAGGACGCCGCCAGTGAGAGTTCGAGTCTCTCCGCCGGCACGAAAGTGACGAGCCATGCACCCTAAGCCCAGCCCCGATGCCGCGACGGTGCACGAACTTTCCACCCCCGCGGTCGTGGTGGATATCGACGCGCTGGAGCACAACCTGTCGACGATGGCAGCGGTGCTTCCCGGTGCGCTACTGCGCCCGCATGTCAAGGCGCACAAGAGCACCGCCCTGGCCGCCATGCAGCGACGACACGGGCATCACCACTTCACGTGTGCAACGGTGCGCGAGATGGTGGGCATGGCACGTGCCGGGTTGGGTGAGGACTTGTTGTTGGCCAACGAAGTGGTCGATCCCGATCGCCTGCACGAGTTGGCCATGCTCCAAGACCGCGCGATGATCACCGTCGCGGTGGACTCCGATGCCACCGTCGACGCAGCGGCTCGCGCGGGAATTCGCCACGTGCTCATCGACGTGAACATCGGTCTCCCGCGATGCGGGTGCGCTCCCGGCGAAGCCGGTCGCTTGGCACAGCGGGCACGCGACCATGGGATGGTGGTGCGTGGCGTGATGGGCTACGAGGGACACCTGATGGCTGTCGACGATCGCGGCACCCAACAGCGCGACACGTTGGCGGCAATGGATCAACTGCGCGAGGCGGCGCGTGAGGTTGGTGGCGACATCATCTCGGCCGGCGGTACGGGAAACCACGACGTGCACGCCGCACACCGCGCCCGCACCGGTGTAACCGAGGTGCAGGCCGGTTCGTATGCGCTGATGGACACGTATTATTCCGCACTCGGTCTACCGTTTCGCCAGGCGCTCACCATTCTCGGCACTGTGATCGCCACGCACGAAAAATGGGCCGTTGCCGACGTGGGGTTGAAGAGTCTGGGGATGGACCACGGCAACCCGAGCATCGCCAACCACAAGGTGTGGTTCTGCTCCGACGAGCACGTCACCTTCGCCACAGAGAAACCCGATGACGCCCGAACCGACCACACCGGTCCGACAGCATCTTCGATTCGCGCCCCGCAACCTGCGGTGGGTACGCGTGTTCGCGTGATTCCCGCCCACGTCGACCCCACCATGGCGATGCACGACTCGTTCTATTTGGTGCGCGGCGACGACGTGCTCGACCGCCTACCCATCGACCTGCGCGGCTGGTAGTTACTCGGCGCGCAACAGCGCAGCCAACGCACGAAATGCGGCGCCGCGATGGCCGAGTGCGTGCTTTGCCTCCACACTCATTTCGGCGAACGTTGGCAAACCCGAGTGGGCGTTGACATCTGTCGGCTCCGCGTCGGGGTGCGGCACGAACACCGCGTCGTATCCGAACCCCCGCGCACCACGTTCACCCTCGGCGATGTGCCCCTCGCACACACCCTCGGCCCACACCTCCGAGCCGTCGGGATACGCCACCAAGGCAACGGTGCGAAAACGTGCGCCACGCCGCTCGACCGCCACACCCTGCAATTCGTCGAGCAGCTTGCGTCGATTGTCGGCGTAGTTGGCATCGGGTCCGGCAAAGCGAGCGGTGTGCACGCCCGGCGCACCACCGAGCGCATCGACTTCCAGCCCCGTATCGTCGGCAACCGCCGGCATACCCGTGGCATTGCAGATGGCGCGGGCCTTCAACCGCGCGTTACCCAACAAGGTGGCGGCGTCCTCCACGATGTCGCCAACGGAGTCCGGTCGGGGTAGAAGCTCGACAACTCCGCGAAGCAGGTCCTGGATTTCTGCAACCTTGTCGGGATTCGCCGACGCACAGACGAGTTGCTTCACGTACTCGGCGCGGTGAGCAATCGAAACGTCTTCACGCGCGCGATGCAGGTGGTACGGCAATGACCGCGCGCTGTTGCTCGAACACGTTCGACAACCCCTGCTCGGCCAGGCCGAGCAACACGTCGAGCTGTTCGCGTGAGAACGCCTGGCCCTCCGCGGTGCCCTGCACCTCGACGAACTTGGCTGGCCCACCCGCGAGCGGAGCCAACATCACCACGTTCATGTCCACCTCGGCCGTGCTGTCCTCCACGTACGGCAGATCGATGATCGGCGTGCCGGAGTGAATTCCAACGCTCACCGCGGCACACAGCGAGTGGAGCGGATTCTGCTTCAATGCCCCGCCCTGCACCAGTCTCGTTACGGCATCATGCAACGCAAGGTAGGCGCCACAGATGCTCGCGGTCCGCGTTCCACCGTCGGCCTGCAGCACGTCGCAGTCGAGCAGTATCTGACGTTCACCGAGCAGTTTCATGTCGCACGCCGAACGCAACGAGCGCCCGATGAGACGCTGAATTTCCACCGTGCGGCTCGACTGCTTGCCCTTTGCGGCTTCGCGATCCACTCGTTCGGGTGACGACCCCGGCAACATCGAGTACTCGGCGGTGACCCACCCCTTGCCGGAGCCCTTCATCCAACGTGGAACATCCTCGTCCACGGATGCCGTGCACAACACCCGCGTGCGGCCGAACGACACCAACACGCTGCCACTGGCCATCTCCGTGAAGTCGCGCTGGAACGAGATCGGGCGTAGTTCGTGCGGCAGCCGGCCATCCGGACGATTGCCGTTACTGCTCTTGGACGTGTTCATGATGAGGCTCCCGACATCCATGCTGACACCTCGCCGAGTTCTGGACCAAGCAGGCGACGCCCGAGCGTGGCGAACCACTCGACATCGCCGGAAGAAAGAAAACGTCGGCTCCCCTGCGCATCGGACGGGGCTTCGACTCCCCGAGTTTCGAGCACGTCACGAACGGCAAAGGCCGTTTCGTTGGCGCTGCTCACCAACACCACCCCATCACCCATCACTCGCTGAATGACCGGCGCAAGAAACGGATAGTGCGTGCAGCCCAACAGCAAGGCGTCCACACCCGCTTCCTTCATCGGAGAAAGTAGGCGGGTGGCCAGCAGGGTCACCTCGTCGCCGTCGGTTTGGTCGCGCTCGACGAACTCCACGAACCCCGGACACGCCGCCGACGTCAACCGCACCTCGGCGCCGGTGGCCCCTACCGCGGTGTCGTACGCCTGCGAAGCAATCGTGCCCACGGTGCCGATGACACCAACCTTGCCGTTGTGCGTTACGCGCACCAATGCGCGCGCACCGGGCTCGATCACCCCGATCACCGGTACGGGCAACGTCGCGGTCAGCAGGTCGAGTGCCACCGATGCGGCAGTGTTGCAGGCCACCACGATCAGCTTCGCGCCATGGTCGTGCACGAGACTCTCTGCCAGCTCCAACGCATAGCCACGCACCTCGTCGGCGGGTTTGTTGCCGTAGGGGTACCGGCCGGTATCGCCGATGTAGACGATCGACTCGTTCGGCATCAGGTCGATGAGTGAGCGCATCACCGTGAGGCCTCCGAAACCGGAGTCGAATACACCGATTGGTGAGTCGCGATTCACCACCATGCGATTCGTAGGCTATTGCGCCGTGCTCGCTGCAACGATGATGGCGAGACCACTCCCGTGCTGACAGCTACATTCATGGCGCTCGGCGCCGCGTGTCTGCACGCTGGCTGGAACCTCGCCGTCAAGCGCAACATCGATTCGGGTCTTGCGCTGTGGGGACAGTTCTTCATCGCGATGTTCCTCGCCGGCGGCGCACTCGGGGTGTGGTGGATCGTGGACGACGTGCCCAATTTTGCTTGGCGCTACACGCTGCTCTCGGGAATTACCCACCTGCCGTACTCGGTGCTGCTAATTCGCGCCTACAACACGGGCGATTTCTCGATGTCGTACCCGATCGCGCGCGGCGGTGGCGCCGTCGGAGCCGCACTCCTTGGCGTGTTGCTGCTCGACGACGTGTTGTCGCCCATCACGGTGGTCGGCATCGTCATCGCTTCCGTCGGGTTCTTTTTATTGTCGCGCGGTTCGTTGCGACAGATGAGATTCGCACTCGCCACCGCCGGAATCATCGGCGTGTACACCGCAATCGATGCAACCGGCGTGCGAGAATCGGCCGACCCGGCGGCGTATGCGCTGAGCATCTTCGTCACGACCGGAATGTCGGTGTCCGCATGGACCTTCATAACTCGCCGACGCGAGGCTCTCGGGGCGTTGCACAGGCAGTGGAAGCAGTTCGGTTTTGCAGCACTCGGCACGGTTGGCAGCTACAGCCTCACACTTCTAGCGATGCGCCTGGCGCCGGTTGGCTACGTGGCGGTCCTGCGTGAGTCCAGCGTGGTGATCGCCGCGTTCATCGGCTGGAAGTTGCTCGGCGAACGAGACCATCGACGCCGCATCAGCGGTGCGGTCGTGGTGCTCGTGGGGTTGGTGGCGCTCGTCGCCGGCGGCTAAAAGTAGATGACTTTTTCGGCGTTGGCCGCTGCCGTATCGAGATCCACCGTGTATGCACCGGTGGAGAGGTACTTCCAACCACCGTCACAGACGATGAAGACGATGTTGGCACTCTCGCCGCGCTCGGCGAGCTCGTTGGCCACCTTCAACGCACCGGCAAGTGATGCTCCGGAGGAAATCCCCGCGAAAATTCCACACTCCAGCACCAACCGACGCGTCATCTCGATGCTCTCGCGCGGACGCACGATTCGTTTCCGGTCGAGGATGCTGCGACCGTTCCACAACTCGAACACCGGCGGGATGTACCCCTCGTCCAGGTTGCGCAAACCTTCCACCAATTCGCCCAGTGGAGGCTCCACCGCTACCACCTGAATGTCCTGGTTCTGTTCTTTCAGGAACCGCCCAACTCCCATCAGGGTGCCGCTCGTGCCGAGCCCTGCAACGAAGTGGGTGATCTGTGGGCAGTCACGCAGGATTTCCGGGCCGGTGGTTTCGTAGTGCGCACGCGGGTTGGCTTCGTTGCTGTACTGATGCAAAAAGCACCACTCCGGATGATCGGCGGCGAGTGCTTCCGCACGTCGCACCGCACCGTTGGAACCCTCGGGCCCTGGCGTGAGGATGATTTCTGCACCGAAGACTTCCAGCATTTGACGGCGCTCGATCGAAACACTCTCGGGCATGAGAATGGTGATGGGATTGCCGGTGATTCGTGCAATCGCCGCGAGTGCAATGCCGGTGTTGCCCGACGACGGTTCGAGAATTCGCTGACCCTTCACGAGTCGCCCCGTTGCATACGCGCGCGTAATCATCGCGTTGGCGATGCGGTCCTTCACCGAACCGAACGGATTCTGGCTCTCGAGTTTGGCGAACAGTCGCACATTGGCGCTCGGCGACAACTGGCTCACTTCCACCAATGGCGTGTTGCCGATGAGTTCGAGCACGTTCGCGTGCGACCGCTCCGCAAGATTCACTGCGTTGATGTCGCTCATGTCGTGCTCCAGGGGGTGAACGTCGTGGGTGGACTCCCACCAGAAAGGGATAAATCCCGATAGGAGTTGTCAACAATCTATCTGGCGGCTGCGCCGATAGAAGAGTCGAATCGAGCGTCAGCAGTCACAGCTGCGGGGTTGCACCAGTGCCCCGAATGGCTCGCTGCGCCAGCGCCCCGAATGGCTCATTGCGCCACTCTGCTGCCCTGGTTTAGGGGCGCTTTTCGATGGCCGTCTCGCTGATTTCGCCCGCAACGATGCGGTAATTGCGCAATCGCGGAGGGTCGTACTTCAAGCTGAGAATCGCATAGTTCCAGTTGGGGTCGGGTGCCTGTGCCACATCCGTGGCGCTGGGGTACGCCTCGGTTTGGGTATGGCTGTGCACCACCCCGATGACGACAAGACCACGATCGTCGGCCGACTGCTCCACTTTCATGTAGTCCTTCGGGTCGAGCGTGTAGACGATCGCCGAGGCGGCTGCATTGCGACACGGATGAAACTCCAACACCTCGTCACCACCCGGCGCACCAACCAAGAGACCACACATCTCGTGGGGCTTGCACGCACGCGCATGATCGGCAATCTGTTGCTCGATTGCATCGGTAATCACGAGACGCTGCGAACCCATCAGGTGGAACGCTACCTAGGCTCAACTCACCGCAATGGCCGCAAAAAACGACGACACCACCGTGCTGGCAAGCAATCGCCGCGCCAGACACGACTACACCATCCTCGACGTGGTCGAGGCTGGCATCGTGCTGCACGGAAGCGAGGTGAAGAGCGTTCGCGAGGGTCTCGTGCAGATCGCCGAGGCGTACGCACACGTGTCTCGCGGTGAAATGTGGCTGGAAAACATGCACATTTCCACCTACAAATTCAGCCATGGCGTCGGCGCACACGAACCGGTGTACCCGCGAAAACTGCTGCTCAATCGCAGTGAAATTCGTCGTCTGTCCGAACGAATGAACAAGGAGCGCCTCACACTCGTGCCGCTCGACGTTCACTTGCGTGGCGGTCGAGTGAAGGTGGATTTGGCACTCGCCAAGGGTCGCAAAAAGGAAGACCGTCGGGCTGCAATCGCCGAGAAGGAGTCCAAGATCGAGATGCGCCGCGCTCTCGGCCGCCAGCGCCGCGGCAAACCCGAGTAATCACCGCGCAGAGGGACACGCGTCACCGCCGTACACAACCGTGTTGCAAGCGTGCGTACACTGATGTCGTTACGCAAGTTCAACGGGGCTGACAGGTTTCGACGTCAGTGTCGCTGGTCGAGCGTGCGACCCGAGTTGCTCAGACTCGAAAAACGGGGCAACCATACAACTGCCAACAAGCAGTTCGCTCTCGCCGCCTAATTCATTAGGTGTCGGAGAGCACTCGTGAGCCGCAAGGTCGCACGGGGCCGATCCACCGCAGCCCGGCAACAGAAGCGGAGGATGACAGCGGGAAAGCACGCTGACGTCGGGAAAGACCGATGACATTTCGGAAAGACGAGACGCGACCTAGGTAACTAGGTAGTCGACCCGCCGACGGTGTTGCGACAGCACCACAGTGGGGATGGTCGTATCACGGGCGCTCAACGGCTGATGGACGGGGGTTCGATTCCCCCCAGCTCCACTTAGTGCAATGCTCGAGCAACTGCTCCTGCAAGAAACGTCAGTCGTCGTCGATAGGCGGCTGGTGTGGGCAGATCCTGCTTAAGACCCACTGTTGACAGCGTGAGAATCTCAAGCGCGCGGTCTTGTGATTGCTGATCGGAGGTTGTCGCCTTGAGATGGTCACGTAGACCCTTGTGCGCACGCTTCACCGCTGCCGTGGCCGCCTCGGCGGCGAATGCATGACGCGCCTCAATGAGTTCATCTCCATATTTGGTTGCCGAAAGAGCTGCGTAGCCATCCCCAGAAATGCGTTGGAGATATCCGTCGAGTTGAGCCGCAAGCGACACCGGCTGCGCAAGCGCCACTAGGGCCGCGTCAGTCGCTTCTTCCAACAACATCACATAGGCGGCAGCGAAGAGATCTGCTCGATCGGTGAAGTATTGGTACAGCGCTGGCCGGGACATACCCGCTGCATCTGCGATGTGCGCCATCGATGTCTTGCGAAATCCACGCTTGGCAAACAACGGAATCGACGCACGCAAGATCTCCTCGATCCGCTGATCTCGCACTGAATCGGTGGTTGCCACTCCCCCAGTTTGACATTTTTGAGCCAACATGTCAGGATGACGATACCTGACATTTCACCCCGAAACTGTCAGACCTAAACGGGAGGAAAGATATGTCCAAGAGTCAATCGATTGAGGGCCGCACGGTGTGCATTACGGGCGCATCCAGTGGATTCGGCAGAGCGATCTCCGAGCATCTCGGTTCGCTGGGTGCCCACGTTTTCATGACGGGACGAACCAGTGAACCGATGGAAGAATCCGCATCAACGATTCGCAAGGCTGGCGGCAAGGCTGATGTTGCAGTTTTCGACCTCGGCAATCTGGAACGACTCACCGAGTGGGTCACATCAGCCGCGAACACGACAGGACGTCTTGATGTGATGGTGAACAATGCTGGTTTCGGCGATGTCGGGACGACGATTGCCGACGGTGACCCCGCGATGTGGCGAGCGATGCTCGAGATCAACGTGCTGGCCCTTGCGGTGGGATGCCAGGCTGCGATCCGAGCCATGCGTGCCACGAAGTCGCAGGGCAATATCATCAACATTTCTTCAGTTGGCGCAATACGGCGGGACAGCGGTGTCTACGGTGCGACGAAGCACGCCGTGAACTGCATCAACTCCACCCTGCGCAAGGAGCTCGAGGGTGACACCATTCGCACCACGTCAGTCATGCCGGGAGTCTTTGCAACGAACTTCGTTCGCCACATCGACGGCAAGATGGTGGAAGGTGTCGCCGCTATGGCCGGCATCGAAAAGGTCGCCTTCGACGACCAGCGCCGATTGCCGCAGGGGCAACTCGATCAAATCCAGCAGGCGATGCCGGACTCTTTTGGCGACGTCGCACACGTCGCTCGTGCAGTTGAGTACATCATCACTCAACCAGCCGAAATCAATATTGAAGAGCTGATCATTCGTCCACC
>JAFMFM010000034.1 GCA_017856115.1 Actinomycetota bacterium
CCCGCACACAAGCTGTTCACCAACCACTAGACCAGCAACTACTCGGTGCGCGGCAACTACAGCATGCGCCGGACGATGCGTAGCGATCCACAGTGCGAGACGTCGACGAAGCGTCCCGAGCGCACGGCAGGCAGGTAGATCTCCTCGTAGGGAGCCTGGCCGCCATCCTCGGGGTGTTCGAAGACGTCATGAATGGCCAACGTTCCCCCCACCGCAACGTGTCCCGCCCATGCGAGGTAGTCGCCGCGTGCAACGTTTCGCCCATGACCACCGTCCACGAAACAGAACGACAACGGCTGTGACCACGTGCGACCAATCTCGTGCGAATCGCCGACGCACTCGCGTACATGGTCGACCAGTGCGGCTCGACGAATGGTCTCCCGGAAGAACGGCAGGGTGTCGATTCGCCCGGCGGCATTGACGAGCTCGGGGTCGTGCCATTCCCACCCGGCCTGGTTCTCCTCCGATCCACCGTGGTGATCCACGGCGTACAACACCACGTCGTGCGCCTTTGCAACCGCCCCCAGCCACACCGTGGAACGCCCGCAATACGATCCGACTTCCACCATGGGAAGGTGCGGGAGCAACGAACACGCATTCGTTGCGGCTTCGAACAGTGCGTCACCTTCCTGCTCCGGCATGAAACCCTTCACGCTGAGTGCAATCGTGCGCAGTGAGGGATCGAGCATGACCGGCGGAACGAACGCTATCCAGCCGAGTTCTGCCAACATGGAGGGGTGGCGAATATGCAACAACCACTCACCGACCTCGTCGCACTCCTCGATGTCGAACAGATCGAGGTCAACATCTTCCGCGGACGCAGCCCCGACGAGAACCGGCAGCGCGTGTTCGGCGGTCAAGTTGCCGGTCAGGCGCTCGTCTCCGCGGCGCGAACCATCGACCAGGCAGGTCGGGATGTGCACTCACTGCACGCCTACTTCCTCCGACCGGGTGATCCGACGGTTCCGATCCTCTACGAGGTCGACCGTCTACGCGACGGCAAGAGCTTTTCCACTCGACGTGTCGTTGCGATCCAACACGGCAAGGCAATCTTCAATCTGCAGGCGAGTTTCCACGCGCACGAATCCGGGCTCGATCACCAACTCACCATGCCGGCCGACGTACCGGAGCCCGAATCGCTACCCGATTTCAAGACCCGAATGGCACCGTTCAAGGAGCAACTCGGCGAGTGGTACGAACGACCCCGGCCGATCGACATTCGTTATGTGGACACCGATCCGCTCTCACGCGAGGGCAATCCCCGGCGCGGTCAACAAGTGTGGATGCGCGCGGACGGCAAACTCTCCGACGACCACGTGCTGCACACGTGCATCGTCACGTACGCCAGCGACATGACGTTGCTCGACACCGCACTGCTTCCTCACGGCATTGGTTGGACCGACGGCAAGGTACAGATGGCAAGCCTCGATCACGCGATGTGGTTCCATCGTCCGTTCCGGGCCGATGAGTGGATGCTGTACGACCAGACTTCGCTATCCACGTCCGGTGCCCGCGGATTGGCGGGTGGATCGATCTTCTCGCGGGACGGTTCGCTCGTGGTGTCGGTGGTGCAGGAGGGTCTCATTCGCCTGGCCGGGAAGCGCTGACGCACCGAACCCCGATGGACTTCCTGCTACTCCTCTTCTTCGTACTCGGCTTCCTCGGAATGGAGGCCGTCACCTACCTGGTACACCGCTACGTCATGCACGGTGTACTCGAGGGTCTCCACCGGAGCCACCATCGAAATGCAGCCGCCCATTTCGCGCGCAAAACACCCGAGCCGAACGATGTGTTCCCGCTCGCGTTCGCAATCATCGTCATTGGTGGTTTGGCGGTCGGATTCAACCTCAGTGGATTCACCTGGCTGCTGCCCCTGCTCGTCGGTGTGACCGCGTACGGAGTCGTCTACACCGTCATCCACGACGGCATCATTCACGGGCGAATCAAGTGGATGAAGCGTCAACGCTCGGCATGGGCAACGTCACTCGGAACGGCACATCGCGAACACCACCGCTCCAACGGCGAACCGTACGGCATGTTGTTCCCTTGGCTCACGCTGCGTGGCGTGCGACCGCACGTTCAGTCGTCGCGCAGTGGATTGCGGCCGTCCCACGTACCCGTCGACCAATAGGGCTCGAACCGGGCGAACATCTCCTCGCCGTACCAATCTTCGCGTCGAGTCTGGGCCACCACGCGCGAGTGCTCCGGGTGCCCGTGGGCGAAGCGTTCGATTGCCGCGACGTCACGCCAGAGACTGAAGGTGCCCAATCGTAGGATCGGCGCCTCGCCGATGCCCAGCACGGCGAGCAACCCATCGGTGGTCGCGAGTTCACGATCGACGACTCGTGCGTTACGCGAGAAGGTTCGCCATGCGCGCGGACGCACATCGGCACGAGTGATCATCGCGAGTGGACCGTTCGACCGGACGGCGGTTGGGTGCTGGGTCGTACCGAGAAGCGATGGAATCTCCCGACCGCGCCATGCGCCGTGTCCACCCGCACCACGCATCTTCACGTGCCACGACTCGGTGCTGTAGCGACGATGCTGCACCGAATCGATGAATGCGTCGGCGCATGATTCGTCATCGAACAAGCAGAAGAGCGCAGTTCGGCCGAACTCGGTGCTCGGTGCGGTACTGCTGCCACGTCCGGTGCCGAGCACCCGCAGGAACGTCAATCCGGGAGTTCGACGAAACCGTACGCGATCCCACGCGAGCGCCTGTGCCGTGCCGAGCACGCCCTTCCAACGAATCACGTGAAACGTCGCCACCGTCGTCATGTCTGACATACAGTGTGTCTGCGTGATGGCTCCGTTGTTGGCGATACTCATCGGTTATCTCATCGGCTCGATTCCGATTGCCGATGCAGTCGCACGCCGGGCCGGCGCACCGAATCTGCGTGACGTCGGCGACAAGAACCCCGGGTTCTGGAACTCGCGCACCGTCCTGTCTCGGAACCAATCCCTCGTCATCTTCGTCGGGGATCTCCTCAAGGGGGTCTCGAGCGTGGTGATTGCCCAGGAACTCTCCACCGATTGGCGGGTGTGGTTCCTCGGAGCCGCAGCCGCCATGGTCGGTCACGCATGGCCAGTGTTCGCGCGATTCAAAGGGGGACGAAGCGTGCTCGCATGGGTTGGGGCAGCCATCGTGTTGAGCCCGCTTCCCGCGGCGTTCTGCGTCCTCATGTTCCTACTTTTCTGGGCTGCAACGCGCGATTTCAGCCACGGCGTGAAGATCGGCGTCGTGTTGTACCCGTTCGCTCAGTGGTACGCCGATGGCGCGTGGTTCGCCGCGTCGACGGGGGCGCTCATGACCATCATCGGGATTCGATTCGTGATGGCGTGGGGACTGGACTCAGTACGTGCGATCTCGCCATTGGCGCGATGGCGCAACGACACCTCGCGCAACCACTAACCACGCCACCACGTCGGCGAGCGGCGACAGCCAATAGCCGACGGTCGCACCTTCGTAGGCACGACGGGTTCCAACGAGTGTGCCGATGCGAACGAGCAACAACACGGCGGTCACCGGCGTGGCAACACCGAACACCAACAGCCACGTCGGGGCCACCAATGTCAGTGCGGTGAGCAGGGCATCGCCAATCTGACGCGATGCGCGGTCGACTCCACTCAGCGACAGTGATCGACCCCAGCCACGGACGGTGTCACTGACGCCATCGAACATCTGCACCGTGAGTAACTCGGTGCCGTCGAACATTTCCACCGGCGATCCCTCACCGACGAGCGCACGCGCCAGTGCGACGTCCTCCACGGTGGAGCCGCGAACCCGCTCGCACCAACCCCCGTTCACGGCATCGTCCCGACGAAACACCATGCACTGCCCGTTGGCCACCGCATCGGTCGTAGCCCTTCCGGCACCTGCGCCGTGACGGTACACGAGCGAGGTGAGCATGGCCGCATGAACCCACTGATCGATCATCGAGGTGGTGCGGAACCTTGGTGCAACGGTCGCCAACGTGGCCCCCGAGTTTCTCAGGGCATCTGCTGCGGCGCGAGGAAGTTGGTTGCTTGGTCGTGTATCTGCATCGAGCGTCACGACCACGTCACCCGTTGCAGCGTCGATGCCCTGCTGCAACGCCCAGATCTTTCCCACCCAGCCCGCCGGCAGGGGTGCGCCAGTCACCACCCGCGCACCATGCTTCTCGGCGATGGTTGCGGTGTCGTCCGTCGACTCGTCGTCCACCACGATCACCTCCCGAACGAGCGGGGCGTCACGCAGAGCCTGCAAGCATCCTGCGATTCGCGTCGCTTCATTGCGCGCCGGTATCACCACACTGATGGCTGCGGTGGCGCTCACGCCGGAGTCACGGTCGTGAACCGTCACCTCGTCAGTGTCGTCTTCACGCAACCGACGCCCGCCCCGACCTGCACGCCACAATCGCGGTGACACCACCACCAGTGCGATGAGTTCAGCGGTGCCGAGCAACCACCACCACGGTGACGATGTCACGCTCGAACGGCGGGTTGTCGCGACGCCCAGGGCGCCGCCGACTCGATCTGCGCCGCGAGTCGGATCAAGACGTCCTCGCGATACGGCGCTCCGACGAATTGCACACCCATCGGCAGGCCGTCCTTCGACGTGTGGATCGGCAGGCTGATCGCCGGCTGGCCCGTCATGTTGAACTGTGCGGTGTACTGCATGATCTCACGGATTCGCTCCGTCGAGTCGTCGCCGGAGAGTTCGCCGATCTTCGGCGGAGGTCCCGCGAGCGTCGGCGTAACGAGGATGTCGAAGCCGGACTTCCCGTCCCGGGGCAGCCACCAGGACACCACGTCGCGAGTCCACGCCTGCACCCAGTTGACCGCACCCAGGTACGTCACCACGTTGGTGGCGTTTCCGAATTGTGCCATCAGGTGGTTGCCCGGTTCGATGTCGTCGGTCGTGAGGGTCACACCGAACTGTTTCTCGAGTGCTGCAACGTCGTTTGCGATGTGGGCGATCACGATCGCAAGGAACATGTCACCGAATGCCGGATCGTTCAGTGCAGGAGGATGCGCGGTCTCCACGTGGTGTCCCATCGACTCAAGGAGTCGTCCAGTGGCGGCCACCGACTCGCGTGCGTCGGGATGATCGAGACCCCCGGGGAGGAGTGGACCGCTGAGGAGTCCGACACGAAGTGTGCCCGTATCAGCACCGACTTCGCTCATATACGGCCGTTGCGGAGGTGGAGGCGTATTCGGGTCTCCCGCCTCGTAACCCGACAACACGTCCATCACCGCGGCGGTGTCGCGAACGGATCGCGTAACACAACCCTCCACCACGCCACCGATCCACGACTCGCCGATTGCCGGCCCGAGGCTGACCCGCCCCTTGCTCGGCTTCAGACCCACCAACCCGCACTCGCTGGCAGGAATTCGAATCGAACCACCACCGTCGTTGGCGTGTCCGACAGCGACGCAGCCGGATGCCACCGTCGCCGCCGAGCCGCCGCTGCTCCCGCCCGTCGAGTGGTCGGTATTCCATGGATTTCGTGCCGGACCATAGGCAAGCGACTCCGTGGTGATCGTGCTCCCGAATTCCGGAACGTTCGTTCGACCAATCGTGATGAAACCTGCGCGTCGCAACCGCTCGTAGAGGTACGAGTCGTGCGTGGCGGTGAACTTGCGAGCCTTCAGGAATCGGGTGCCGAGATGGTACGGCTCCCCTGCGATCTGACAATTGAGATCCTTAACCACGATGGGCACTCCGGCAAATTCACCCCCGGGCTGTGCGATCCCGTCGGTCGACGCCGTAGTAACGCTGCGTGCTTCGCTGCGTGCGCGCTCGAACCGGGGATGAATCACCGCGTTGAGCCGTGGATTCACTCGCTCCACGGCGGCTATCGCAAGGTCGACCAATTCGGTCGGGGAAATCTTCTTGGAACGAAGCAGTTCTGCTTGTCCAACGGCGTCGAGATGCAATGGCTCGGTCATGTTCCGACACACTAGAAGCCGTGCGGGTCCTTGCGGCAGTCGACAAGTTCCGTGGCACGGCGACGGCCCTCCAGGCGACACGCGCCATTGCCGACGCCTGCTGGACCACCGGTCACGACTGCATCCAAATTCCGATGGCCGATGGCGGCGAAGGCACGCTCGAGGTGCTGGGTGGCGCCAACCAACTTCTACGTGTTGAGGGACCCCTCGGGGCGCCCGTCGAGGCACCATGGCGTCTGCACCGCGGCACCGCCGTCATTGAAATGGCGTTGGCTTCAGGGTTGCAGCACGCTGGTGGAGCCGAGGGCAACGATGCCATCGCGGCATCGACGATTGGTACCGGTCAACTCATCGACGCAGCGCTCAATCTCGGTGCCGAACGCATCATCGTGTGTTTGGGCGGATCTGCAACGACCGATGGCGGCCTCGGTGCCGTGAGTGCAATCTCCACGCCAGCGCGACTCAAACACGTGGAGTTCATCGCGGCCTGCGATGTCGATACATCGTTCCTCGACGCGGCTCAGGTTTTCGCACCACAAAAAGGGGCCACTCCGGCACAGGTGCGATTTCTTGCGAATCGACTGGCGGCGACCGCCGAGCACTACCGACAGCGATTCGGAGTCGACGTCACGAAGATCGCGGGTGGCGGTGCCGCCGGCGGGCTCGCGGGTGGGTTGCATGCACTCGGCGCAACGCTCGTGCCGGGATTCGACGTGGTTGCCGACGAAGTTGGACTCTTCGATGCGATCGTCGAGTGCGACCTCGTGGTGACGGGCGAAGGACGACTCGACATCACGAGTTTCGATGGAAAGGTGGTCGGTGGCATCACGTCGCTGGCACGACAACACGGCAAACCCGTCGTCGCCATCTGCGGTGAGATCGTGCCCGACGCCCACCCTCTCGCGGCCGCACGACAACTCACAACCCTGAGCCTGCGTGACCAATGCGGTGACCGAGCCGTCTCCGCCACCTCACGCTGCATCGAAGAAGTGGCGGAGCACTGGCTGACGTCACGCGCCGACTAGATCGCCAGAAATCGGCGGATGAACCCTGTTCAGCCGGTCGTCGTAGTGGTGATGACCGCAGATGGCGCAGCGCCACCAGCGATGATCGACAGCGGTTTGCCGGCCAGATCCGTGCCGAGCAGCACCAACACGCTCGCCTCGCCCAAACTTCCCGTCTCGGTGGGAATCGGTGTCGGCATCGGTGAGGTTGCCACACCACCGAGTTCCTTGGCCACTTCCGCCGCCGCGGCCTCGCTTCCGAGCAGGTAGTACACCACCGTGACCGTTTGTTTCGGTGTGATCTCGCTCTTGTTGATCGCCGGTTGCACGATGTAACCCCTGCCCTGCATCTCGGTGGTGAGCA
The DNA here is from genome assembly GCA_017856115.1 of Actinomycetota bacterium. Taxonomy (GTDB): domain Bacteria; phylum Actinomycetota; class Acidimicrobiia; order Acidimicrobiales; family Ilumatobacteraceae; genus F1-60-MAGs027. Next base: position 7,300 of record JAFMFM010000034.1, read on the forward strand.
GTCCGGCACTTCCGCTGACTCCGGAAGCATTGGCTACCTGCACCTTGAATGCGGTACGTACAACCTGCGCAACCGTGGTTTCCACGGCGATCGGCTCCACCGTCGTCTCGGTGGGCGACTGCTCGGCGGGAACCGCCTCGGGTGCGGAAATGGAGGTGTCGTTGCGGAGGTCGCGAAGGATGAAGAAACCGAGCAAGACCGCAAGGACCGCCACCGCGATCGAAAGCACCGAGTTGACGTTGGCCGATCTGGGTTCTGGGGCGGGACGTGGACGACGTTGCTCTTGACTCATGACAACCACAGTAGTCACGACGCACGCGGGAATCGTTGAGTGAGCCGAGGGTGGGGATTGAACCCACGACCTACCGCTTACAAGGCGGTTGCTCTGCCACTGAGCTACCCCGGCGAATCGCGTTGTGCGATGGGTGTCAATGCTACGCGCGCACTCGTTACGAACGCCGTGCCCGCACGACTTCGTAGGTGGCGAGTGCCGCTGCCGCCGACACGTTGAGTGACGACAATGCACCGCACATCGGAATCGACACGATGAGGTCACAACGTTCTCGTACGAGTCGCGACAAACCGGGACCTTCCGCGCCGAGCACGAGGCAGATGTTCTCCGTGGCGAGATCCCCCAGTCCGAAGATCGGTTTTTCCGCCGCATCGTCCAGTCCGACCACCCACACGTTTGCGTCGCGCAATTGTTGAATCGCCGTCGGTAGTCCCGGAACGACGCACATCGAGAGGTACTCGATTGCTCCGGCAGCCGACTTGGCGGCACTCGGCGTGACGTGCACCGCCCGATGACGCGGCAGAATCACGGCATCAACCCCCGCTCCCTCGCAGGATCGCAGGATTGCCCCGAGGTTTCCAGGGTCGGTGACTCCATCGATTGCAACGAGGAACAGCTTGTGTGTATCCGATGCTCCGGCCAACACGTCGTCGAGCAACGTCTCTTCCAGTGGCTCGACGAAGGCAATGACACCCTGGGGTGCCTCGCTTCGTGAACGTTCGTCGATCTCCTTGCGGGACACGTCACGGATTTGCACCCGTTGCGATTTCGCCAGATCGATGATTTCGCCGATCACCGGATTTCGTTCACTCTCATCGGCAATCAGAAGTTCACGAACCCTGCGACGCGAGGCAATCAGCACCTCGCGTACCGCCTGTCGACCCTCCACCTGTTCCCCGCCCAACGATCGATCATTGGATGATGGTCGCGGTGGGCGACGTCGATGCCCCCCACGCATGTCGCCACGACCATCTCTGCGCATGTCGCCATTGCGACCTCCACGCGACCCGCGCCGCGGAGGACGACTCATGACGTGAGCAAGGCAACCGCCATGCACGCAATGCCTTCCACACGTCCGATGGCGCCCAATCCCTCTGCTCGTCGCCCTTTCACGCTCACGGGAGCGCCAACTACTTCCCGAAGATTTCGTTGCATGGCATCTCGGTGCGGCGCAATCTTCGGACGTTCGCAAATCACGTTGACATCCACGTTCGTCGCTTTCCAGCCGGCATCGCGCACCTTGGACACCACCTCACGCAGGATGTCCATGGAATTCGCCCCTTTCCAGCGGGGATCGGTATCGGGAAAGTGTTCACCGATGTCACCGAGACCGGCGGCACCAAGGAGCGCGTCACTCACGGCGTGGGCGATTGCATCCGCATCGCTGTGGCCATGGAGTCCGCGTTCACCCTCGATGTGCACACCCGCCAAGATCAGCGGCCTCTCGTCGTCGGAAAAGCGATGGATGTCGAATCCCTGACCGATCCGCATGATCAGTTACCGCTCTGCTGCGTACGCGCCCACTCGAGGTCATCACGCGTGGTGATCTTGCGGTTGAGTACGTCACCGTCGACTACTACTACCTTTCCACCCTCGGCCTCCACGAGGGACGCGTCATCGGTGCCCTCACCGAGTGACGCGTGGGCCCGACGCAACACGTCGGCACGAAACGCTTGTGGTGTCTGCACCGCACGCAACGATCCACGGGGTGGGGTACGCATCACTTGCCCGGTCTCGTCCACCACCTTGATGGTGTCGGCAACGGGAATCGCCGGCACTGCACCATCGGCACCAGCGGCGACCGCGGAGATTACCCTGACAAAGTCGTCCTCGTTCGCAAACGGTCGTGCGGCATCGTGCACGCAGATGATGGTGGCGTTCTTCGGCACCACGTCGAGACCTCGACGTACCGAGTCACTGCGCGTTCCACCACCAGCGATACCGCCTTCTTTCTCCGCCACCTCCGGTGGAAGAACCACTACTACTCCGTCGCTCGATTCGCGTGCAACGGCGACTGACCAGTCCATCACGCGACGATCACCGAGTGTTTCGAACTGTTTCGGGCCACCGAATCGCGTTCCGGCACCTGCTGCAACGACGATGGTCCAGATCACCTCGCCAGGTCGGCGCAATTCACCTGTCGGCATTGCCTTTCAGGGTAGTACCGTAAAGCGCATGACTCACGAAGAACTCCTCGCCAAGAATGCATTCTTTGCCGCCACTTCACCCGAGTCGTTGAAGAACATCGCGGGTGCCGGAGTGGTGCGCAACCTGCAACGTGGCGACGTGTTGTTCAACGAGGGCGATGCGCCGGATGCGATGTTCGTGGTGTTGTCGGGTCGAATCGCCATTGCCATCGGCAACCGGCCACTGGATGCCCGCGAGAGCATGCTCGCGCTCATGGAGTCCGGGGACTTGTTCGGCGAACTCGGTCTGCTCGACGACGGTGCACGCAGTGCGCTTGCGCGAGCGCTCGAACCATCGAGCGTCCTGCAAATTCCGTACTCGGCCGTGAAGAGCGAACTGCAGGGCAATCCCACCATGTTGTGGGGGGTCACCAAACTCCTGGCCTCTCGATTGCGCGTCATGGACGAGGTGCTGTCCGACAGCGTGTTCCTCGACGTCACCGGACGCACCGCCAAGCGTTTGTTGGAACTCTCCGAAGGAAACGACGAGTTCGTCCTCCCCGTCACCCAGGAGGAGCTTGCCGGCATGGTTGGCGCATCACGTGAGCGCGTCAACAAGGCCATCGCCAGCTTCATCCGATTGGGATGGCTGGAGCAGTCCGATCGTCGCTACCGAATCAAGGAACGCGAGAAGCTCACGGCGCGCTCGTCGTAGCACCGAGCAACCATTCACGCGTTCGCGTGAACGCATCCTCTGCGTCCGCGGCCCGATGCGACGGGCGTTGTGAATCGTGGGCAAAACCGTGCTCGGCCTCGGAATACTCCACTACGTTGCACCCCGTGTCTCGCAGTGCCGCCACGTCCGCAGGCGGGGTGTAGGGATCCTTCGCGCCGATGATCGCCAACACCTTCGAAGCGTCGCCTCGTGCCAGCAGCGCCAGCGGTTCTTCCTGCGTTGGTGATTGCCAGTCGGCCGGAATCCGAATCATTCCGTAAAAACTGGCAATTCGGGAGAATCTCGGGCTGATCGCGGATTTGAAGCAGTACATCCCGCCCATACAGAAACCCATGAGTCCAACCCTCTCGGTACCGAGCGCATCTGCCGCTTCATGAAGGTCGCGCAGATGATGCGAGTCGTCCAGCGACGGGACGGCGGCGAATCGGGGGGCGATGTCGGCATCGAGACGTCGACCGGGAAACGGCTCCACGGCGCAAACCGCCATGTTCCACTCGCGAGCAAGCCGTGCAACCATGTCGTCGAACAACGGTCGAAGCGAAAAGATGTCCGGGGCAATCACCAAGCCCATGCTCGGTGACGTGACCGAGGTGTCGATCGACGCGGATGTTCCGGACGGAAGGGTGATGCGCATGGCTCCAGTCTTGCCGACATCGCCGCGGTGAGGGTGGCGGTGAGACCGGTTCCCACGCTGGGGTGGCATGACCACTCGACACGACACCACCACACCCCACCGCAATCCCATCACCCTGCTGGATGATGAGTGGCAGCGAATGAAACGCTCGCCACGAGTTCTGCGCGCTGTCAACTCCTGGGGTGTCGCTCCCACGACGTTTGATTCGCTCGACGATCTGCTGGTAGCCGCCGGGTTTCGAGGAAAGAACGTTGATCCTTCGGCCGATGCAGTATTGGGCAGATTGGTGGAACGCGCCGCCACCGACGAACTCGCGGCTCGCATCGTGCTACAACGCGTGATTCCACCAATCCTCTCCATCGCTCGACGACGCGGGCGCACGCGCGGTATCGGCTACAACGATGCACTCGGCATGGCGCTGTCGCACGCCTGGGAGGTCATCCGTACCTACCCAATGGCGCGTCGGCCGAGGAAGGTCGCCGTGAACATCGTTCGCGACATCGAGTACTTCGCCTTCGTTCGAAGCGAACGCCGGCGTCCACAACATTCGTCCCTCCCCCACGACTCCGAGTTGTTGCTCAACAATCGGACCGCCGACATGTTCACGTTCGACGATCCCTACGGATCCCTGCACGGAGGCTCGACGTCGGACATCGAACTGGACTACCTCCTACGACAAGCGCGCGAACGCGGTATGTCGGCAAAATCGCTCGAACTCTGTACGGAACTCGGATCGATCGACATCAATCAATACGCGATACGACACCGGGTGACACGCCGAACCGTTCGCGGATGGCGCGACGATGCGGTCAACGAGTTGCGTGTACGAACGCGGTGTGTGGAGTGAGTTTGGTGGTACGAAGTCGCAAACTGTTGGTAACGACGAAGATGCTGGAAAGCGCCATGGCCAGACCCGCCCACATGGGGTTCAGCAAGCCGAGGGCAGCGACGGGTATGGCTGCGGTGTTGTAGAGGAACGCCCAGAACACGTTCGCGCTGATCGTTCGGAGCGTCGCGCGAGACAGCAGGATTGCATCGGGCACCAACCGCAAATCGCCACTCACGATGGTGAGATCGCTCGCGTTCATGGCCACGTCGGTTCCCGTGCCCATCGCAATCCCGACGTTCGCTTGCGCGAGCGCGGCCGCGTCGTTCACCCCGTCGCCCACCATCGCAACCGCATATCCACGCGTCTGCAGGTCGGCGACCACCCGCACCTTCTCTTCGGGTAGCACCCCGGCGATGACGTGCTGATCGTCGGCCTCGATTCCGACCTGCTTGGCGACGGCAAGCGCGGTTGCGCGACTATCACCCGTGAGCAGGATTGGTCGCAGGCCCAAGTCGCGTAGTGACGAGATTGCAGAAGCGCTGTTTGCCTTCGGGCGATCCGCCACGACGCACACACCCTTCACGGAGCCGTTCACCGCCACGAGAACACCGATGTTGCCGTTCTCCCGGGCCGACACCAACGAACGTTGCATCGCCGATGGAATCATCACCAGTTTGCGACGCATCAGGGTTTCGTTGCCGACGAGCACGCTCGCACCGTTCACCATGCCGGCGGTACCCATACCCGGGAGGTTCTCGAAATTGTCCACACCGTGGAGGGCTCCGGTTTCGGCTCGTGCCGCCGATGCGATGGCCTTCGCGACGGGATGCTCACTGGCGTGTTCGAGGGCGCCGGCGGTCGCCAGAATCTCGGCGCGCGAAACGCCCTCGGCGCACGTGACGTCGACCAGTTGCATCTGCCCGGTGGTGACCGTGCCCGTCTTGTCGAACACCACGGTGTCGACTCGTCGAGTGCCCTGGAGAACGTCGGCGCCCTTGATGACGATCCCCATCTGGGCTGCTCGACCGCTGCCGACCATCAGCGCCGTTGGGGTTGCGAGCCCGAGTGCGCACGGGCACGCAATGATGAGCACTGCCACGGCGGCGGTGAAGGCCTGGGGTAGATCGCCACCGAAGACCCACCACCCCACGAAGGTGACGATCGAGATTGCAATCACCGTGGGAACGAACACGCTGCTCACACGGTCGGCCAGTTTCTGCACCGGAGCCTTGGTGGCTTGGGCATCGCGCACCAATCGGGTCATCTGGGCAAAGGTGGACTCCGCACCGATTCGCGTCGCCTGCACCACCAGTCGACCCGTGAGATTCACGGTGGTTCCGGTGACGGTTGCTCCGATGGTGACATCCACGGGAACGCTTTCGCCCGTGAGCATCGAAACGTCGATCGAGGATGCACCCTCGCGGACCACGCCGTCGGCGGCGATGATCTCCCCGGGACGCACCACGACGAGATCACCAACCTGCACCTCGGCTGCAGCAACGACGACCTCGTCTCCGTCGCGCAATACGGTGGCGCTTCGCGCACCGAGCGCCAGGAGTGAGCGCAAGGCATCGCCGGCGCGACGCTTGGCACGCGCCTCGAAATACCGCCCCGCCAAGAGGAAGATGGTCACCGCAACGGCCACCTCCATATATATGTGGTCGACGTCCATCGACGCCATGTTCATCCCCTGGTGATCCGCCGCATTCCCCCACACCATCGCCCACACCGACCAGCCCATCGCAGCGATGATGCCGAGTGAGATCAGGGTGTCCATCGTCGTCGTTTTGTGACGAGCATTCATCGCCGCCGCCTTGTGGAATGGGGCAGCCGACCACACCACCACCGGGACGGAGAGCACCAGTGCCCACCACTTCCAACCGTCGAACTCCAATGCGGGAATCATCGACAGGGCAACCACCGGAACTCCGGCAATCAACGACACGACGAGCCGGGCCCGCAACATGGCAACGCGATCCATCGTCTCCTTGTCGAGCATCTCCGGGGTGGTGTCCTCAAGCCGTCGCGCCCCGTACCCGGCCTCTTCCACCCGGGCGATGATTCGTTCGGTAGATACCTCGGACGACGTGGTGATCCTGGCGGATTCCGTCGCAAAATTCACCGTCGCAGTGACTCCATCGATCTGATTCAGTGCCTTTTCCACCTTGAGTGCGCACGCACCGCATGTCATCCCGGAGATTGCAAGGTCGAGCTGGTGTGATTCAGCGACGGTGGGGACTGGTGATGTGGTCATGCGTGGGTCGCCCGGGGCTCGAACCCGGGACCTGCGGATTAAAAGTCCGTTGCTCTACCAACTGAGCTAGCGACCCGTAGAGGAGTTCAGGCTAGTTGCGCTAGCGACGCAACAGCAGTGC
>JAFMFM010000035.1 GCA_017856115.1 Actinomycetota bacterium
CGCCCTGACGTACTCGGCACGAAAACCATCTGGGCCCCCGGCGCCGCCGTGGCGCGTCTCTCGCGTGGTCGCTCGTGATGTGGTCGAGTGACACCCGTTCGTGACGTACCTGCTCGTTGGCACCGCGACGTGGACCCTTTCGTCGATCGTGTTGGCGCGCCACGTCGTCGAGCCATTGCTCTTTCGAATCGTCACGCGTCGACGCTTGTTCGTCACGGGCCCGACGCAGCGACGTGCTTCCGGTCCGGTGTCCCGGATAGCGCGCTTCCGTCTCAACGCACCACTCGCCGGACCACGTAGGGCCCGGCGGTCCACACCGGCTGCATCAACGGCCGGCGAACGATACGCGGACACGCTCGACTCCATCAGTCGCGAACTTCGGCTCGGTGCATCACTCCACGCGGCGGTCGTCCGTTCGATCCAACGGCACCAGATACACGAATGGAGTTGGCTGGAGACCGCAAGCAGCGAAGGTCGCATGCTCACCGGACTGGTATGCAACGCGCGGGATCAGCACGACCGTTTCGCACTTCGCGCCATCGAAATCGCAGCAGTCGGTGGTGATGCCGTACATGCCGTGGAGACTGCAGCACGAACCATGCGGTCCACCGCGGCAATCGAAGCCGATTCGCGTTCCGCCGTCGCGCATACGAGAACCTCCATCGCGGTACTCACGTGGGTGCCGGTGTTTCTCGCCTCGTGGCTTCTCGTACGTCACCCCGCTGCGCGAACGTTCTTCGTTTCTCCCGTGGGGCTGGCATGTCTCTGCGGTGGCATCTGGTTGCAGTGGGGCGGACGACGATGGGTGGGCTCCATGGCGCGACACGCCCAGAACGTGGACTCACACGTTGCCGACTTCGTCGACGTCGTCAACGTGCACCTTCGCGCGGGCAGTCCGCCTGCACGAGCGTTCCTGGCCGCAATCGACGGTGCTACCGGCGACGTCGCCGAGGCGTCCCGCAACGTTGCGCGACTCGTACGAGAAGGAATGCGCTTCTCCGATGCATTGATGGAGCAACGTCGCGCGTTCGGACCACGAGCTCAAGCACTGGTGGATGGACTCATCGACACCGAACGTGATGGGCTTCCCCCGGGTCGGCTCTTCGAGCGACTGGCAGCCGATGCCCATTCGCAACGGGTTCGCGAAGCCGAAGCACGTATCCGCTCGCTTCCGGTTCGACTCACCCTGCCGCTCGTCGGATGCATCCTGCCGGCGTACGTAATGCTCGCGGTGATACCGCTCCTGGCCTCGCAGTTTTCGTCGGTCAACGTTGGCCTGCAGTCATAAGAAGGAGGAATCATGTTGTATTCACGATCCCCGATCACATCCCGACGGAGACACACCGACCCCGGACAAGCGACGACAGAGTACGCACTCGTACTCATTGGTGCCGCGGTAATCGCACTTCTGGTGGTGGCTTGGGCAACCGACGGCGGTGGCGCAGGACGCATCGGGGAACTCTTCGAGAACGTGTTGTCCAACGTGCTGACTCGCTCCGAGACCATCGACGAATGACGTTCGACCGGCGCGAATCATGGTGAGATCACGAACGATTGATACCGATGTCGGACAGGCAACCGTCGAATTCGCCCTGATCCTTCCCTTCTTCGTGTTGCTGATCGTCACATTGTTCGACATCACCGCCATCGTTCGCGATCAGCTCCATGTCGATGCCCTGGCGCGTGACGCCGCACGAAGGGCGAGCCAGGCATCGGACGTGCGCGAAGCACACACCAATGTGGCGGATTCCATCTCTCGTGCCGGTAGATCCGACGCACGCTGGCGACTCGTTCTGAACGACGATATGGCAACCGTGCGAATCAGTCTGCGGCCTCACGGTTCGTTCGTGGCGAACTCGCTGCAATGGTTCGGGGGGCCTTTTCGGGTGGAGGGTACGGCGAGCTTCGTGACGGAATACGACATCGACGACCAGTAGCGTCGGCGAAATGGCACCACGCGACACGGTGTGGGTGTTCGGGGACCAACTCAATCGCTCGATTGGTGCGCTCGCGACTGCAACGCCGGAGACGCACCGGGTATTGCTCATCACCGCTGCCGACAAGATCGCATCACGTCCGTGGCACCCTGCACGCATAGCCCTGTACACGCGAGCAATCGAAGCGTTCGCCCGCGAACTGCGTGAGTCGGGATTCCTCGTCGATCATCGAAACGCTGCGTCGATGCGTGAGGGGGTCGCGGAACATCGTGCAACGTATGCGCCGGACCGCATCGTGGTTACCGAACCGAACTCGTTCACCGCGCGGCGCCTCGTGGTCGAACTGGGGTGCGATGTGGTGGCCAGCAACCAGTTCCTCTGTCATCCGAACGACTTCGCCACGTGGGTGGGAACCCGAAAGAGTCTCAAGATGGAGGACTTCTATCGCTGGCAACGAAAACGGCTCGGGTATCTCATGGACGGTGCCAGCCCCGCCGGCGGCGAGTGGAACTACGACGAGCTCAACCGCGAAAAACCTCCGAAGGACGGGCACGACCGGTGGCCGGTGCCTGCGGACGTCTGGGCCACCACACGCCCCGAGGCTCTACAGCGACTCGAGTTCTTCGTCACCCAGGTCCTTCCGATGTTCGGTCCGCACGAGGATGCGATGTTGGCAGGAAACTGGCATCTTGCACACTCGGTGCTGTCGCCGTACCTGAATCTCGGTCTCTTGTTGCCTGGTGAGATTTGCGACCGTGTCGAAGAAGAGTTCCGTGCCGGACGGGTAGCAATCAATTCAGCGGAGGGCTTCATTCGCCAGATCATCGGATGGCGGGAATACGTGTGGAACTTCTACTGGCGCCACGGACCGGAGTATGCCGAACTGAATCACCTCGATGCCCGGTTGCCCCTACCGCCGCTCTTCACCGGCGCGGTCACCACGATGCGGTGCGTCGACGTCAACCTGAAGGACATCCGGGAACGCGGTTGGGTGCACCACATTCCTCGCCTCATGGTGTTGGGAAACTTGGCATTGATCGCCGGCGTCGATCCCCAACAATTCACTCGCTGGATGTCGGATTCGTTCGTCGACGCCGCTGAATGGGTGATGGTGCCCAATGTGATCGGTATGTCCCTACATGCCGATGGGGGCATGATGGCATCCAAGCCGTACGCCGCCGGTGGTGCCTACATCGATCGGATGAGCGACTACTGCAAGGGGTGCTCGTTCGATCGGACCAAACGCGTCGGGGATGATGCATGTCCATTCACCACGCTGTACTGGGATTTCATCTTGCGACACGCCGATCGCCTGGTGAAGAATCCGCGTATGTCCACCCAAGTGCGAGCCGCCCAAAAGCTCGGTGACGCCGAGGGGATACGTCACCGAGCCGATGATGTGCTCAGGCGTCTTCGTTCTGGTCGGTTGTAGGAGCTCCCCACCCGCGACCGAAACCGCCACGATGTCCGCGGCCACCGAATGGTCGGTGCCGTTCGCCGTTCTCGTGGCCGAAGGCGCGCGCCGGATGCTCTCCGTTCACCATGGCCGTCACGCGCTCAACGGCGTTCGCGAGCATCGTGTCGGCTTGATCCTGCGTGATCTTGCCCTCCGCAACCTTTTCGTTGACCTTCTCGGTCATTTCGGCAACGATTGCATCGATCACCTTCTGCGTATCGACACCCTTCTCGGTGGCGATTTCGGCAAGCGACTTCCCGGAGCGCAACTCGGTCTTCAATTCGTCACTGGTGATGCCGAGCAGACCCGAAACGGCATCGAGCCGTTCGCCGTTTCGTCGGTCGTGCATCGGTGCCACGTGCACGATGCGTTGATCCTTCGTCGAGTCACCGCGGTGTGCCGAAGCCACCGTGGTGATCCCGAAACCGGCTGCTGCGAGAACCACGGTTGCACCCACCATTTTTGCCTTCTTGCTGATCATGTCTGCTCCTTTGGTTTGGTCTGCCCACGACCTTCGTGAACGGTCACCAGTGTGGAGTACCGAGGTAAGGCCTTGGTAATAGCGTGACGCAATTCGGTAAGAACCACGTAAGAACTTCCCCGATGCCAACAGCCACGCCGATTCCAATCAGCCGTTGGTCGGTACGGTTTTTGTGGTGACTTCCGAATCACCACGTGTGCTCGTCGTGGAGGACGACCCGACCGTACGCAACGCCGTCGTTCGAGTGCTCGAACTCGACGGATATCGGGTACCGATCGCCAAGGACGGACGTGCGGCTCTCGACATCATCATCGATGACACCCCCGACGCGGTGGTCATGGACGTCACCATGCCCTTCGTCGACGGAATGACGGTGTGTCGAGAGGTTCGACAGCGAAAGAATCGCGTACCAATCCTCCTCCTCACCGCCCGCGCGGAGGTCAACGATCGCGTTGAGGGCCTCGATGCCGGTGCGGACGATTACTTGACCAAGCCTTTCGCGATCAAAGAGCTTTCTGCGCGCGTGCGTGCTCTCCTACGACGGAATGCCACACCTACACCCGACGACCGATTGGTAATTGGCTCTCTGATCATCGACCGCGAGACGCGAAGCGTGAGTCGTTCCGGGCGCACGATCGAACTCACCAAGACCGAGTTCAACCTGCTCGAGCTGCTCGCCGAACAGCGGGGGATCGTGCTCTCCCGTGACTATTTGTACGAACACATCTGGGGATTCGACTTCGAGACCCAATCGAAATCGCTCGACGTGTACATCGGATACCTACGACGCAAACTGAACGCGCCCGGAGAGGCTGATCCGATCCGCACCGTGCGCGGCGTGGGATACAGTCTCGAAGCCGTATGAGTTTTCGTACCCGGCTTTCTCTCGTACTGGGTGGTCTCGTCCTGGTGTTGGTCGCGACCACGTCACTGGTGATCTATCAAACCGTTCGGGTCAACCTCGATCGGCAGATCGACAGGTTCCTCATCGACCGCGTGTCCACGGTGGCGCAACGACTGAGCGGTCCCCTTGCTCTGCGGTCGTTCGGTCGCGGGGAGCGCTTCCGGGTGCCGCTCGGCGAGGCGCTCTTGGACGCCAGATTCGACGTCGAGAGCCAGGTAATCGACCGCTCCGGCGCCATCCTTCTCGCCATCGGCGAAAGCTCGATCCCGGTTACCAGCACCGACATCGCTATTGCCAATGGGGCGCCCGCCGAGCTGCGCAGCGTCACCCTTGATCAGACGGAGTTCAGACTGTACGTGGTGCCGCTCCGCGGAGGTGGCGCGATACAGATTGCACGCAACATCGAGGAAACCTCGGTGGTTCTCCACAGGATTCGAAACGGACTCCTCCTCCTCAGCGGCGCACTCGTGATACTGGCTGCATTCGCCGGCTGGTGGATTGCCAAGATCGTCACGCGACCGCTCCGGCTCTTGTCGGTGACCGCGAACGACGTTGCCGCAACGGGCTCGCTCGATGTGTCGGTTCCCGAGCATGGTGCGAGTGAATTGCGTTCACTAGCCGCCAGCTTCAATGCGATGCTCGCAAAGATCCGGGGTTCCGTCAGCCGTGAACGTCAATTCGTGCAGGACGCGAGTCACGAGATCCGTACGCCACTCACCTCACTGCGTGCCAATAGCGAACTTCTCGAACGCGCGGAACTCACCAGTGATGAACGCAGTGCCATTCTGCGCGACATACGAGCCGAGGTCGATGCTCTCACCACGATTAGTAGCGAGCTCTCCACCCTGGCGACCGACCAGCTACACGTCGAAACACCGATCGACATCAACTTGTCCGATGCAACCGATGTCATCGTCGAGCGGATGCGTCGTCGGAGCAAACGCCAGATTCACTTCCGAAACCGCCCCGACGCGATTCACGCCTCGAACATCGTTCGGGTTCGCCACACGCAGTTCGAGCGCGCCGTATCGAACGTCATCGACAACGCGCTGAAGTTCTCCCCCGACGATTCCGTGGTTGAGGTGGAGGTCGGGCACCATTCGGTGAGCGTCATCGATCACGGAGTAGGCATCAAAGAAGAAGACAAGGCGAGGGTGTTCACACGCTTCTTTCGCGCCGACTCCACACGAGCGTTACCTGGATCGGGTCTGGGTCTCGCCATCGTCCAGCAGTTCGTAACCGACCACGGTGCACAGATCGAAGTAACCGATACCCCGGGTGGTGGATCCACTTTTCACTTACGGTTGTAGTTGCGCTGCTCTCGTTCGAGCGCCGCTTCTTCCTCCACCAGCCGAGTCATGCTGTCGAGTCGTGACTTCTCCAAGTGTCCCGTGGCGATTGCGGACCTGACGGCGCAATCGGGCTCCTGGTGATGTTTGCAGTCTCGAAACCTGCACCGCTCCGCCAGGTGGAAGATGTCGGCAAATGCCCTCTCTATACCGTGCCCACTGGTCCACAATCCCACTGCCCGAACCCCCGGGGTGTCGATCAGCCATCCCTCGTCGGGTAGTGGCACGAGGTCCACCGCGGTGGTGGTGTGCCTCCCTCGCTTGTCGCTGAGACGAATTCCACCCGTTTCCTGGGAATCGGTCCCGGTGAGTGCGTTGACCAACGTCGACTTACCGACACCACTTGCACCGAGAATCGCAATCGTGGCACCACCGCGCGTGTACTGACGCAGCACATCCAAACCCTCTCCGGTGACGCTGCTGACGACATGCACCGGTACTCCCAGTGACGTAGCAACGACCGCATCGAACGCCAGGATGCTTCGCTCCTCGTCCACGGTGTCACTCTTGGTCAACACCACCACCGGACGAGCGCCGGAATCGAACGCCAGGACCAGTTCACGTTCGAGGCGACGTCGGTTCGGCGGCGTATCCAACCCGTGCGCAAGAAACACCACGTCGATGTTCGCGGCGATGGTCTGGGATTCGTAGCGCATTCCCTCGGAGGAGGCCCGTCTCACGAGGCGTGATTGACGCGGAACCACGCCGATGATTCGCTCTCCGTCCGCTGCGACGACGATCCAGTCACCGACGGCAACGTCAACGCCGAGGTTTCGAACCCGCCGTTCCCGAAACGAAACCATTTCCTCGTCGACGAGGTTCTGCACACAGAGGAACGTGCTCCATCCCCTATCGATGCGTTTCACTCGACCGACGAGTTGGTCGTCGCCCGTGACCATCGAATCGCGCATCGCTCGTTCGAAAGTTTCGTTCCATCCAAGTTCGCTCAAAGCGTTACGCACTATGAGTTTCACGCTACTCAGTTGGAAATTCTTCGTTCGGGTGCTTGACTGCCCGACCGCGATGTCTTACAACGGAATACTGCTGCATGTCCAGACCACTCGTCATCGTTGAGTCGCCCGCCAAGGCGAAAACCATCGGCAAGTTGCTCGGTAAGGATTTCGACGTCCATGCATCGGTCGGACACATCGCAGATCTTCCGAAATCCGGACTTCAAGTTGACGTCGACAACGACTTTCGTCCCAACTACGAAGTCACGGAGCGCGGCGCAAAGGTGATTCGCGAACTCAAGGCTGCACTGAAGAACGCCACCGAGCTGTATCTCGCCACCGACGAGGATCGGGAGGGCGAGGCGATCTCCTACCACCTCGTCGAGTACCTGAAGCCGAAGGTGCCCGTCAAACGGATGGTGTTCCACGAGATCACCCGTAGCGCGATCGATGACGCGGTGCGAAACACCCGTACCATCGATCAGGAACTGGTCGACGCCGCGGAAGCGCGACGCGTCCTGGATCGGCTCTTCGGCTACACCTTGTCGCCGATTCTCTGGCGAAAGGTCAATCGCGGACTTTCGGCGGGCCGCGTGCAGAGTCCGGCGATTCGCCTCGTGGTCGAGCGCGAACAGGAACGCATGGACTACGTCGTGGCCGACTATTGGGACTTGGCCGCAGTCACTGCAACCTCACCCTCGTTCAAGGCCACACTCTCGATGCTCAACGGGATGCGGGTGGCGAGCGGACGGGACTTCGACAGCAAGGGTGTGGCCAAGGACGGCGTCTCCGTCGTCACCAAGGACCGTGCCGACGAACTCACCGCGGCGCTGACGGGCACCGACCTTGCAGTTCGATCGATCGACGAAAAGCCGTACCGCAAGTCGCCCAAGGCTCCGTTCATCACGAGCTCATTGCAGCAGGAGGCCGGCAACAAGCTGCGCCTGAGTGCCGGAGAGGTCATGCGAATTGCCCAGGGTCTCTACGAGTCGGGATTCATTACTTATATGCGCACCGACAATGTGGGACTGAGCGACGAGGCCATTGCGGCGATTCGGACCGAAGTTACCGCCACCTACGGCGCGCCGTACGTCCCCGACGAACCACGAACGTACAAATCCAAGGTCAAAAATGCCCAAGAAGCCCACGAGGCCATCCGCCCCACCCTGCCCCTACGGGCGCCCGAAACGGTGCGCGCCGAATTGAACGCCACCGAATTGAACGTCTATCGCCTCATTTGGCAGCGCACCCTGGGCTCGCAAATGGGG
Organism: Actinomycetota bacterium; assembly: GCA_017856115.1. Lineage (GTDB taxonomy): Bacteria > Actinomycetota > Acidimicrobiia > Acidimicrobiales > Ilumatobacteraceae > F1-60-MAGs027. Next base: position 8,346 of record JAFMFM010000035.1, read on the forward strand.
GATGCGCAGGGCACCACGGTGATGTTGCGTCTGAGTGCACAGGCACCAACCACCGAACCAGCCGACTGCGAGTTCAGCGCGAGTGGTACCACCATCACCTTCCCCGGCTACCGCGCCGTGTACGAGGAACTCGACGAGGACAAGAGTGACGACGATGCCGAGGCCATCCTGCCGGCGCTGAAGGTGGGCGACTCGGTGTCGGTAGCGGAACTCACCGCGGTGGGTCACTCCACGACGCCTCCTGCTCGCTACACCGAACCCACCCTGGTCAAGAAACTCGAGGAGCTCGGCATCGGCAGGCCGTCGACGTACGCAAACATCCTGAAGGTCATCGTCGATCGCGGCTACGTCTGGAAGAAGGGTCAGGCTCTCGTTCCGAGTTGGACGGCTTTTGCCGTCGTACGTCTCCTCACGCAACACTTCGCCAGCATCGTCGACGACAGGTTCACCGCACTCGTCGAGGAAGACCTCGACGAAATCGCGCGTGGCGAGCGTGATCGGGGCACGTGGCTGCGAGAGTTCTATTTTGGCAACGGCAAGGAACTGCCCGGGATATTCCCGGTGACCGAGGCAGCGAAGGACTCGATCGACGCCCGTGAGATAAACGGCTTCATCGTCGGTCGCCACCCCGACACGGGTGAGATGATCGAGGTACGACCAGGCAAGTACGGTCCATACGTTCGCTCCGGTGAACGAACGGCGGGGGTTCCCGAGGACCTGACTCCGGAGGATCTCAGTGTCGACAAGGCGGTGGAACTACTCAATGCGCCGAGCAACGACGAACCCATCGGCACCATGGACGGCCTACCGGTATACGTAAAGTCGGGACGGTACGGCCCGTACATCCAGCTGGGCGACCGCAGCGACGACAAGGATGCGCCGTTGCCGAAAACGGCATCGTTGTTTCCGGAGATGAAGCCGACGGAGGTGACGATGGAGGTTGCCACGAAACTGCTCTCCCTGCCTCGCGTCGTCGGAATCGATCCGAACGACGGCGTGGAAATTACCGCACAGAGCGGTCGGTATGGTCCGTACATCACCAAAGCGAAGGACAGTCGCACACTTTCGGCGCACGACGAGATATTCACCATCTCCCTCGATCAGGCGTTGGCATTGCTTGCCGAGCCACGCAAGTTCGGACGACGTGGCCCGGCCAAACCACCGCTTCGTGAATTCGGCAACGATCCAATCTCTGCTCGACCAGTGGTCGCAAAGGACGGAAAATTCGGCACGTACGTCACCGACGGCGAAACAAATGCAAGCCTCACTCGCGGAGATCGACTCGAACACATGAGCCCGGAGCGTGCCTTCGAGCTACTCGCTGCGCGACGCGCAAATCCGCCGCAGCCGAAGGTGAAGGCACGCGCCAAAGCCAAGAAACCAGCGGCAAAGAAGGCGAAGAAGAAGGAATAATCGGGGTTCACCCACGCCCTAGCGTGAGGTCGATGCCCGGTCGCTACATCGCATTCGAAGGTGTCGAGGGCTGCGGTAAGTCAACGCACGTCAAGCGACTCGCTGCATACCTCGACGCGGTCGTCACACGCGAACCGGGTGGCACCGCAATCGGCACCACCCTGCGAGAGATCATGGCCAACACGGCCAATACCCACCTGTCACCGCGAGCCGAGGCGCTCTTGATGTCCGCCGACCGCGCACAACACCTCCACGAGTTGGTGGTACCCGCACTCGAGTCGGGTCGCCACGTGGTCAGTGACCGCAGCGTGTATTCCTCGCTCGCGTACCAGGGGTACGGACGTCAACTCGATCTCGATCAATTGCGACGATTCAACGACTTCGCGATCGCCTCGCGATGGCCCGACCTCGTCGTATACCTACGTGTGGACCTTGCAGCGGTGCGAGCGCGGTTGGAGAAGCGCGATACCGACCGTTTCGAACGCGAAGACGACGCGTTTTTCCGACGCGTGATGAACGGCTTCGATCAGTTGGCGGAACGTGAGCCCGACCGCTGGTTGGTGATCGATGCCCGGCCGCCGAAGGACGAGTTGGAACTCACCATCCGCCGGGCGGTGTGTGAACGCCTTGAACTATGACCAGCGTCTGGGACAGGGTCATCGGACAGGAAGTGGCCGTCAAGCGTTTACGTCTGCTTGCTGAGCGACCAACCCACGCCTACCTCTTCGTCGGACCTGAAGGTGCCGGTAAGGAGACCGCCGCACGGGCATTCGCAGCGCGACTCGTCACCGGCAGTGAGGACGCAACATCACGAGTGGCCGATCTCATCATGCGGGGTGCGTTCGTCGACGTCACCGAAATCGTGCGCGAAGGTGCGGCGGTGGACAGCGAGGAAGCTCAGGCAATCGTCCAACAATCCGTGCTCACCCCCACCGAAGCCGACCTACGCGTGGTGATCGTCCATGAAGTGCATCTCATGCGGGATACCGCGGCAGCGCGGTTGCTGAAAACGTTCGAGGAGCCCAACGGGCAGTTGGTGTTCATCCTGCTCGCCGAGCAACTGTTACCTGCGCTCGATACCATCACGTCGCGCTGCGTCACGGTGAACTTCCCCGCGCTCGACGCCACGCGTATCGCCCGGCAACTCGAAGCCGACGGCATCAACCGCGACGTCGCACAACGGGCTGCCCGCTCGGCAGCGGGCAGCCTGGATCGTGCCCGCATCCTGGTGACCGACACTGCGCTCGCCCAACGACAAGCGGCATTCGCAGAAGTGCCCTACCAACTCGATGGAAGTGGTGCGGCGGTCGTGAAGGCCGTGGAAACCATCAGTGCCCTCATTGAACGCGCCGCCGAGCCACTGCTCGCCAAACACGAAGCCGACCTGGAGGCACTCGAATCACGAGTGCGACTCGTGGGTGAACGCGGAAGTGGTCGCCGGGCGCTCGCCGAAGTGCACAAGCGGCAACTACGAAAGTTCAAAACCGACGAACTGCGCGAGGGGCTCTCGATGATGGCTGCCGAATATCACAAGGTGGTCACGAGTCTGCAGGATGGCGTCGATCCGGCGATTTACGAGCGCGCGGTGCACCACATTCACGACGCAATCAGTGCGCTATCTCTCAACGTGAACGAGATGCTCCTCCTGCACTCGCTGTTTGCCCGCTGTCCGTCCCTGCACATGATTGCAGGGCGACGCTCAATGATCGAGGCCTGAGATGAAGATCGGAATTCTCGTCGTGGCCTACGAAGCAAGTGCAACGCTCGAGTCGGTGCTGAATCGGATTCCGTCCGACTTCCGCTCCACTCTCCACACCATCCTCGTATGCGACGACGCAAGTTCGGACGACACCTACCAGGTGGGGATGCGCGTCAAGCAGTCGAGGCCCGACCTACCGCTCGAGGTGATCCGCAGACCGGTGAATTTGGGTTACGGGGGCAACCAGAAGGCCGGCTACCGCTGGATGATCGACCACGGTCTCGACGTGGTCGTGCTCCTGCACGGCGATGGTCAGTACGCACCCGAGTTCCTCCCGCGCATGGTCGCGCCGATCGTCGACGGTCGTGCCGACGTGGTGTTCGGCTCGCGCATGCTCGAACGTGGTGCAGCCTTGCGGGGTGGGATGCCGAAGTACAAGTTCGTCGGCAACAAGATTTTGTCCTTCCTGCAAAACCGAATCGCTGGAGTGAATCTCAGTGAATGGCACAGCGGTTATCGGGCATATTCGGTTGCCTCCCTCGCACGGGTTGGATTCGAATTGAACGCCGACTACTACGATTTCGACACCCAAATCATCCTGCAGATGATCGAGAGCCACCAACGAATTCTCGAGATCCCGATTCCCACCTTCTATGGTGACGAACTCTCCCGAGTCAACGGCATTCGCTATGGATGGCGTATTCTCAAACACACGCTGCGATGGAGACGTTCACGCTGATTCGCCGTCATCCCGCGTTGCTCGTGTCGGTGATGAGCGCAGTTCCGAGTCTGGTTGGAAATCGCAAAGGCATCGGGCTGAGTTGGGACTCCACCGACTACGTCGCGGTGGGTCTGAGCATGGCAGCCGGCCGTGGAGCACTCGACGTCACGGGGGTGCCCATGGCCATCCGCCCCCCGGGGTTGTCGGTGTTCGTCACCCTTGGTGACTGGTTGTCGGTGTCGCCGGATGTGTCCCTACGCATCGTGAATGCACTCTGCATGGTCGCAATCGTGTGGTGCACGGACCTACTGCTGCGCCGGTGCGGCGTTCGTCCACTGGCTCGATGGATCGGTGTGGCCATCGTGGCGTTGAGTCCCGCACTCCTGGACATCTTCACGATGGCGTGGTCGGAGCCGCCGTTCATCGCGCTCATCCTCGCCGGACTGGTGATCGCCACCCGCGAACGAGCCTGGCCATGGGACGTCGCACTTGGCGTCATCTTCACGGCGTTGTTCTTCGTGCGATACGTCGGACCGTTCTACGCCGCGCCGATCGCTCTCGTGGCCGCACTGGTGCAGATGCGTCGGTCGGGATTCTTGCTCGCCTTCCTGCGTGCGGGAACATCACTCTCACTCTCCATGGTGTTGCCCTGGCTCTGGCTGATGCGCAACAAGGACCTGACGGGGTATCTGACCGGCTACCGCGTGCCCGGCGGCGGCACGTTGCTTGATCCCTTCAAGACCTTCACTGCCACCCTGGGCAGTTGGTTGATCGCCCGGCCACCACTCGACGGCAAGGGGGGCATCTATCTCAATTGGAACGACTTCTCGGCGTACATGCAGGTCGCCGGCGTGGTGGTGTGGATCGTTCTCGTTGCTTCACTTGCTCGATTCTTGGTCGACGCTCGTACGCGATCCCGGGATGCCGTCGTGGTCGTTGCGGCCTGCACGTTGGTGTTCTTGACCTACGGCGGATTCTCCCTCTACCGATTCGTCTACCACGAGATGGGTCCACTGGACTCCCGAATGATGAGTGGGCTGTACGTTCCGATCGTCGTGATGCTGGTCGTTGCTCTCGACTCGGTGCGAGCAAGGCAGTTACGAGTAGCGGTCGCTTCATCTGCCCTCGTCGTCCTTGCATGGCACTCGACCGCGACCGTTCGCGACGGTATCGACTACGGCAGAACCGGTCGCCATTGGGGTAGCGAGTTCCATCGCACCGTGCCAATCCACGAGTACGCCGCGAAGCTTCCTGCCGATGCCGCGCTGTACAGCAACGAGCCACAAAGTTTGTTCGCAGCGACATTTCACTGGCCGATTCGCAATCAGTACATGTACCAGCTTCCCTACGACCTGCCGTGCAGTCGCCGGTACTTCGTGTGGTTCAACCAGTCGTTCCTGCCCGACGGAAAACCCGTTGGTGGCACCGTGGTGTACGAGGACTCGTGGGGACAAGTGATCGATCTGGATGCATGCAACACGGATATCGGTCGCTTCTGGCCGTGATCGGCGATCGATGAGTACCGGTCGAACGTGGAGCGGTAGCGTGATGAGTCGCGCCCGAGTGGCTCAGTGGTAGAGCAACGCACTCGTAATGCGTAGGTCGCGGGTTCGATTCCCGCCTCGGGCTCCAGCGCAGCTACG
>JAFMFM010000036.1 GCA_017856115.1 Actinomycetota bacterium
GAACGAGATCCTCGGGATGGTCGACATCAAAACGCAAGTCCGGCCGAGCCAACGATGAGGGCGCGATACACGCATGAATGTTCGCCTTAACGACGCCATCAATGACTGCGAGTGTCACGTGCTCTCTGTGCGGTGCAGAGAGTTGTGTTGCATTCAACCGTTCCAGTAGTGCTCTTGATACGACCTCGGCACCAAACCCATCGGCGTAGTTGCATGACCCATGGGGACGATGATTGAACGCATAGTCCACCGCTTCCGTTCGATATGCCGTGATTGCGGCATCGACACACGCTGGATCGATGAACGGATTGTCCGCACATACCCTCACTACGGCATCGCACGTATCGTTCGAGATGGCCTCAATGAATCTTGCGAGTACGTCATTCGTTGATCCACGTACGACGGCAACCCCCAATCGATTGCACTCGTCAACCAGTCGATCATCGATGGAGTCGGTCGTCGTTGCAACCACAACAAGATCGACTCGTTGGCACTTACGCACTCGGGTAACTACCCACTCCAGCAAGGTCCACTCCCCAAGCCGAGCCAGCATCTTTTCGGGAAATCGACTGGATCCAAGCCGGGCCTGAACCACCGCAACGGTACGCGTCATGCCTCGGAGAGGTCCGCCCACTGCAAAACGTCATCGACAGCCAGCTCACGGCGCGTCTTCCGACCAATTACGTCATCCCAGGACAACGGACTAATTCCAGTGCCGGGCCGCTTGTACGTGATGTCCGATTCGGAGATCCGATGGCCGACAGGAAGGTCGCGTGATACCACGATGCTTCGTCGGGCGTTCTTTCGTGCAATCTCCTCACTTTCCAAAGGGTGCTTGCTGCGGTCTCCCAAGAGTGGTGCAATTCGTGAAACTTCTGAGCGAAAGCTTCGGACATCGTCGACGGTCATCGCGTGGTAATGATCATTTCCTGGAAGCGACGTGTCGTGGGTGAAGTGTTTCTCCAAAATGACTGCACCAAGCAACCATGCCGCCAACAGAGACGGCAAACCTGGTTTCGGGGTGGTGTGATCGGAGTACCCAATGACGCATTCCGGATATCGGGCGGCAAGATCTCCAATCATTCGAAGATTTGCATGCTCATCTGACGTTGGATAGTTGAGAATGCAGTGCAAGAGGGCGATGCTGTTCGCTCCCGCCGATCTCAACGTCGACAGTGCTTCGTCGATTTCGGGGATGGTTGCAGCACCAACCGACAGCACCACTGGCTTGCCAGTGCCTGCGACGCGCCGAAGCAACGGCGTGTTCGTGATATCCGCAGATGCAATCTTGAAGAACGGAACGAGCGAATCGAGCATGTCCACCGCGCCATCGTCGAACGGTGTCGAGATGAACTCAATCCCCACTTTTTTGCAGTGTTCGGCAAGGACTTCATATTCTGACGCACCAAATGCGTCGTACTTCTTGAAGAGCTCGTACTGGCTCAGCGTTGCTTCCTTCGTGGTGTCCCAATATGCAGGCGAGTGTCGTGAGGCGAGCGTCTCGGCCTTGTACGTCTGGAACTTTGCCGCATCCGCACCCCCTTCCTTGGCCAGTTCCACGAGACGCTTCGCAAGTTCAATTGAGCCCTCGTGATTGACGCCGATTTCGGCGATTACGTACGGTGTCGAATCAGAGTCAACCCGTTGAGATCCAAGCTGGATACTGGATTGACCACTCTGTCCGAGCGACTGTCGTGGGGTCATGTTCGGCGACCGCGGTGCTTTTCTCGCAGACGCAACTCATGGTGCGCCATAAGTTCCTCGTCGTTCGTAATGTTGTCCTCGTGACGGCGATACCGATAAAGCGGTAAAGGCACGTGATGGATGGAATATCGATCCAGGAATCGGACTCGAAGATCGCGGTCTTCATGTCGAAGAAACGACTCGTCGTACAGTCCGATATCGATCAACTGCTCGGTGCGAAACATGACTCCGCATGCGATTGGATCCTTTGACGCGTCTCCACGTTGCAGCACCTCTTCGCGATCATCTACCAGTAAATAGTCGCACGAAACCGCGTCCATCTGAGGATTCTCGGCCAGGAAGAGATACAGCACGTCCAGAAACGAGGAATTTACGTAGTCATCCGCATCGACTCGAACGATGAACTTGGATCGAGTCGCTGAGATCGCACGGTTGAGGCTGGCAGGCAGCCCAAGATTCGCCTCATTACGTAGCACGATGATGCTGTCACCGAAGGTTGCCAGAATCGCAGCGGTTCTGTCGGTGCTGCCATCGTCCACCACGATGATGTCGAATTTGTCCCGTGGAAAGCGCTGAGCGAGAAGCGAGCGTATACAACGTCCGACGTAACGCTCTTCGTCGTGCGCAGCAACGATTACCGACACCAATGTGCTCGACGGCATACCGTTCACGCTACGACGCCTCTACGACAGCGCGGACGCAAGGGCAGCACGGACCCTTGCCGGCACGGAATCTTCCATGTTCACCATCACTGGTAGCGACACGCATCGCGCCAACCGAGCCGCTGTTGCAGGAAAGGCCGTTGCGAGGTCGCCGTGATGCTCCACGAGTTCGGGCATGTGCGACCACGTCGCCGCGAAGTGCCACGTGACGGCTTCGGGAAGAATCTTGGTCGCCAAACCTGCATCAACCAGTCGCTTACGAAGCTCCCGAGCCACCTCGGGAGAGGGCGATTCGAACACGAGCGCATCGGCGGTCTCCACCGAACCTCGTGGTACCTCGCGCGCCACCACGCCAGGCAGATCACGAATCGATTGCCAGATCGCATCACGATTGCTTTGTTGTCGCCGTACCACATCGGCAAGCTTGCGCAACTGTGCCAATCCAACTGCACCCTGCAACTCGGTCATTCGGTAATTGAATCCGCTTCCCGATCGAGTGTCCTCCCACCGCGGCACGGAAGGATTGTTCTCGTGGCCGTGATCATGCCACGCTGCGGCACGTTCGTAGTCGGATCGATCGTGGAAGACGATCATCCCACCCTCGCCAGTCGTCATGGTCTTTGCAAAGTCGAAACTGAAGGTGCCCATCCGACCCCACGTACCGAGCGCCCTTCCGTCGAGTGAGCCACCACAGCCCCACGCCGCATCTTCGATGAGCGTTACTCCGCGTCGCTCGCACAGAGCCGCGATTTCGGGAAGTCTCGCCGGTGTGCCGAGCATGTGCACTGCGATTACCGCCTTGGTACGAGGCGTCATTCGGCGCTCGAGATCGACGGGATCCATGTTCAGCGTTCCATCAATTTCGCAGCACACCGGAACGGCACGGGATTCGATGATCGCTTCGGCCGTGGCGACGAACGTGAAGCTCTGCGTTACGACTTCATCACCCGGCTGAAGGTCGAGAACCGCAAGCGCAACTCGCAAAGCTGCGGTGCCCGACGTTACCGCGAGTGCATGTGGAACCCCCATGTACTCGGCGAATGCAGATTCGAATTCACGCACCTTGTACGAGCCATTGCGTATGGCATCGAATCCGTGTCGAAACAACACCCCACCGCGTGCAAAAATATCGTCGATTTCGGCCTGTTCTTCGGCGCCAATCACCTCGAAGCCCGGCATCGCTACCTCCCCAGCACCCTTATCGTTGCAGAATCAGACGTCGACATCATTACATCTTCTTGAAGATGTCGATGACACGCTCATCGGTGAGGATCGAACGAAAGTCCGGACCAAGCGCGTTCGTCAGTGGTCTGGCGTGAACGACGGTCGATTCAACGAGACGCTGGTACTGCTCACGTGAGAGGTTCGCACACACCCCGGTTGGCAACGTGACGTTTTGCTTCTTCATCATGGCGTTGAACTCGGCGTGCTCATTCGGATAGAACTCGTCCAGGGCGTTCAGTGCAATGCAGTTGGCTATGCAGTGGTGCAGCCCCAAAACCACGCTGAGTCCCGCCGAAAACGGGTGCACGACGCCCACGTAACTCGTGGCGATGGCACATCCGCCGAGATACGAAGCCACCATCAACTGTTCGCGGGCCTCGACACTCATCATGTCGTCGGCATGAAATACCTGTCGGCAGAGATTCACCGTTTCGCGTGAATATGCATCGCCCACTGCGTTGCGGTAGGAGCCTCCCAGAGCCTCGATGCAGTGGATGTAGGCATCCATGCCGGTGTAGAAGTACTGATTCCGCGGCACCGTTGCCGTCAGGTCGGGATCCAACACCATCTGGTCGAAGACCGTGTAGTCGCTGTTCATCCCCAACTTGAGCCCCGAGGCGGCGTTGGTCATGACACACGTACGAGTGGCTTCGGAACCCGTCCCCGAGATCGTTGGTACGGCAATCTTGTGGACTCCCGGTACCTTGACGAGATCCCAGCCCTGGTAGTCGGCTGCACGGCCACCATTGGTGAGCAAATTGGACACCGCCTTGGCCGTGTCCATCGTGGTTCCGCCACCGAACCCGACCACGGTTGCGGGTGTGTCGCGCAGTCGACCACGAATCTCGTTGGTGATTGCGTCGATTCCGTCGGTGGTCGGTTCGTTGGTTGCATCCACGAACCGAATGATGTCGTCGGCCTGAGCCCCAAATCGTTCGATGATCGTCTGATTACCGGCGAAGAACGAGTCGACCAGAAACAGCACCTGGGGCGTTCCACCTACGGCTTTGCGACGTGCGTCGACGAACGCAGGGAGGCGGTCCAGTGAGCCACGACCGACGGTAAATCCACCGACATTACGCACCACTTTGATGCCGGTATCAAGGATGGACGCACTCGATGCAGAACTGATGCTCTCATTCTACGAGGCGGCTGCTGCATCATCCTGAGACAACACCAACCCCACGGTGGCGAGAACTACTGTGATTGCGTGCCTGAACTGACCGGGTCGTTCGATACCGAAAAACTTCCGCGCATTGCACCCGGCTCCGTAACCGTCACCATCGCACGTACGGTGAAGCCCGGTTGTTCCGCACAATTCATGGTGTGGTCGGACGAGATCGTCTCGACGGTGCGCGCGTTTCCTGGATGCCTCGGGGCGACGATGCTGCATCCCGGGAAGGACTCCGACGAGTACCACATCGTGTTTCGCTTCATCGATGCCATGCATCTACGGCAATGGGAGCGCTCCGCCGAACGCAACGCGATTCTGGCGAAGTCGGACGATCTGATTCTGGCTGAACGAGTCACAGTGACCGCCGGTGATGAGGAATTCTTTGCCGCACAAACCCAGGTAGCACCGCACCGCACGAAGATTGGTGGGTTCCTCTCGGAGGTTGCGTGGGTGTACCCACTGGCACTTGGCTTCACGATCATCTTGGGACCCGCGCTCGGATCACTCTCCGTCTTCGTACGTGCGCTCATCTTTACGGCGCTCATTGGATTGACATCACGTCTGGCAGTGGCCCCATTTCGAGTTCGATGGCACCGTCGGCGGATGTTGCCTCAGGATCGGGCAGTCAACAAGTGACGCTCGCTGGTGGCGGGGGCAGGATTTGAACCTGCGACCTTCAGGTTATGAGCCTGACGAGCTACCGGACTGCTCTACCCCGCGTCGGGTACCTTCACCCTACCGTCGTCGAGTGGTCGACCATCAGGCCGATACCCCTCGTGGCAGGAAGGCACATTGATGTTCGGAGGAAAGTGGCGGGCGCTCGAGGCGTCACTGCGGGAGATGCGCGGTCACATCGAAACTCTGCAGGGCAACCTCGCGCAGCGCACGGAGGAAATCGAGACGATCAGAAAATCCCTTGCGGCGTTCGAGGAACGACTCAGCGGCACCGACGCGCGCGTCACCCACATGACGACCGAAATCACCAACCAACTCCATGAACTGAACTCCGAACTGGAGCAACTCGCGAACGGCGCCGATGCGGCCAGTGCTGCTGCCGTCGCCGATTTACGAAACAACCAGGTCCGTATCGCCAGTGAGCAGGCACGTTATGCGATCACGTTGCGACAGGATCTTGCCGAACTTGCCGAACTTCTGCGAAAAACCCGCAGCTAGCTCTTGAATCTCCGTCGCGGAGACACGACGGTCATCCACCCACCTGTGATATTGCCTGCCTGAGAAGTTCACGGGCCTGCGCCAATTTGGACTGATACAAAGCGAAGTTCGGTGGAGACTCAGCCAATGCGAGGTTTGCCTCGTCGAACAACTGTTCCGCGCGCAACAACAATTCGGCGGCACCCAATGCCGATGTGTCTTCGGTGGGTGTGGTCGTCGTGGTGACGCTGTCACCCGAAGCATCGGGGGTTGGATCGACCGGTGCAATGGATCCGTCGTTGATTCGTTCACCGAGGTTCGCGGTGAACCCGGGGAAGAGTCGTGCCACCGCATCGGTGAGATTGTCGGTCATCACCACACGATTGTTGTAGGAGACCAGGAACTTGCGCACGAAAATCTGCTTCGCTGACGGATCATCCGGTCGAACGAACAGCGGCCGCACGTACATGAGACCGCGTTGCACCGGAACCATCTGGAGATCGCCAAAGATGACGCGAGACCCGCGTTGGTCGAGCAATGTGATTTGCTGTGCGATGACCGGATCACTTCCGAATTCGGCGGCCACCGTTGCAGGTCCCTCGGGAAGTGGTTCGGGCAATTCGAAGACCTGGATCTTTCCGTAGGACTCCGGATCACTTGATACCACCATGATTGCACGCAGCTCCTTGCGGGCATTGTCCGCGGAGAACGGCACGAACGGTCGCAGCATGGAGAAGGTCGGATTGCCGAGTCCGTCGCCTCCGTGGAACATCGTGTAGTACGGCTCGAAGCGAAGCACGCTGGCATCACGAACGTCGATTCCCTCGGCCGAGCCGAGTCCGGATCCACCGACGACACCCGTTACCGACTCGGGCTCCGTCGCCGGTGCTTGGGCAACACTCCATGCCGCATCACGGTTGAAGAAGAGCGTTGCATCATCGAACTGATATCGGCCGTACACGTTCGTTTGCACACGAAAGAGGTCCTCGGGGTACCGGAAGTGACTGACAAGCCCGGCTGGTGCCTCATCCACGTTGGTGAAAAGTTCGGGGAACGCCTTCGACCATGCGGCAACGATCGGATCGTTGGCATCGACGACATAGAACGTCACGTCACCGGTGAACGCATCCACCACGGCCTTCACGCTGTTTCGCACGTAGTTGAACGAGGTGTTCAGGCCTCCACCAGGCGACAACTGATCGACGTTCGCCTGTTGCGCATAGGGATACCGGTCGCTGATCGTGTAGGCATCAAGCACCCATTGCACGGTTCCATTTACCACGACCGGATACGGGTCTGCGTCGTATCGCAGAAACGGCGCAAGGCGCTGAACGCGGTCCGTCACGTTTCGATCGTGGATGATTCTCGACTGAGAATTCACCAGACCGGAGCCGAAGAGGTTGTACTCGCTGTACTGGATTGCATATGCCGCACGACGCAGCGTTGACGACAGCTGCACTCCCCCGGAGGTGGTTTCACTCGCCGTAGTTCCGGAACAACGCTGCTCGACTTGCTCGGTGTTCACCAACGCATAGGCGTCGATTCCTTCACCAAAGTACAGCTGCGGGCGCGTGACGCCGAGATCGACGTACACCGGTCGACCATCCACGGTGGTTTGACTCGCCGGTGCAGCAATCACACCACATCCATGTGTGTACAGCAGGTGTCGCGACACCCAGGTGCGGTTGGGAATTCCCGCCGAGTTCAACTCGCGAGCCGCCACCATGACCTGCTGGACGCGTCCGTCAATGTCGTATCGGTCCACATCAAGGTCGCGCACTGCGTAGAACGACGTTTGACCCTCATCAAGGATGAAACGGTCCCGCATCTGGATGGGATCCAGTTGACGAACGTTGCGCAGAGGACCTGGATCATCGTTGAGCGTCGCTGCCGTGAGTGGTTTGATCTCGAGTACTTCACGGGAGATATCCGCCACGCCGAGTGCTTCCTTGGTAGCCGCGATGTTTCGATCGATGAATGGCAGTTCCCTGGTGCTGACGTTCGGCTGAACGATGAATCGCTGAACGACTGCAGGGTAAACACCACCGGCAGTAACGGCAATGACGATCCACAGGACGGTTGCCAGTACGGGCAATCGCCAGCCACGCTGACGAAAGTTGGCGAGGAAGAGCACCGCAACCGCCAGTGACACGAGAATCATCAGCTGGGTTGCCGGCAACTGCGCATTTACATCGGTATAGGTGGCACCCTGGACCACACCTCGAGTCGAACGCGTGAGGTTATACCGAGAAAACCAGTAGTCCGCGGCTCGTACGACCGAGAGCACCGCAAACAACACGCTGAGATGCACCTTGGCGAGCGGGGTTACCTTGCGTCCCTGGATTTGTAGTCGAATGCCCCCATTCAGCGCATGGACACCGGCGGTCACCAACGTGATCAGCACCAACGCGGCAAACAGCCAGTCAACGACGAATTCGATGAACGGCAGTCGCATCACGTAGAAGCTGACGTCCTGGTTGAAGAGTGGATCCGTTGCTCCGAACGATGTTGCGTTTCGAAACAGCGTCCAGTCCTGCCACTGAGCGGCTGCAGGTGAACCAATGAGGAATCCCAGAATCACGCTCACGAGAACCCTGAATGCCCAGGCACGGCGTTTCGTGAGTTCCCGGTACCCCGCCAACGCCCGCTCCTGCGGGGTGGTGGGTACCAAATCGGGTCGTAGACGATCGGCCACCCACATGTTCAACGCCAAGACGACAGCGGCAACCAGTGTGAACGCCCCAGCCAAACCGAACCGCGTAAGGAGTATCCCCCAGAAGACGTCGGTTCGGCCCAACGACTGGTGCCAGAGCACGTCAATATAGAACGAGGTAACGCTGCGAGCAGACACGAAAACTGCCACGATCGCCAGCATGACTGCCGACAGGATGATCCGACTCCGGCGCGGTCGACGAAATCCGAAGCCGCCTCCCGGAAATGCGGGACGACGCGGAAGATCACCGGGGATGCGCATAATGCCGAAGACTACTTGTCGAATGGAACAACAAGACAACGACATCCAGCATGAGCCGGAGGATGTTGATGTCCCGTCGGAAAGTGCGTCCCGTGCTGCATGGCACCTGCAAGCGAGTTATCTTCCGCATCTGCACATGCAGGTCCGTTCGGATCCACCGCCCAGCACACCGAGGTACCTCCATCACATCCAAGGAACAGACCGCGTGCATATGTGAAGTGTGCGATATCCGCTATTACCAACGACAGCCGTTGGGACCTCCACTCATGAAGCAACGAGCGCAACGCAACGCTCAGTGCGTCGCGGTCCCCTGCTGCAACCTCGATTGCAGAAGCCAACCGCTCGTGAAGTGGATCTACGAGCTCTTTCGACATCACATCGACAACGGCGTCGAATACCTCACCCTTCGCAATCGTGGAGCGCAAGTCTGATCGCCGCGCGTCGGTGAGTGAGCGCGCAGCGTCGACTGCCACGCTCGTAATCACTTCACGAATCGTGTCAGCGAGGCGTCGCGAGTGCTCATCGGTCGGTCCGAACATTGCCGACGATGTAAGGCTCGTTCGTTTGGTTCGAACGTGGGCAAGTGCTGCGTTCTCATCATCGGAGAATTGTCGCTTCAGAGCTCGAATCATCATGTCGATTGCCGGTACCACCACTTCGTCGCGACGACGAAATACGGACTGATGCACGACTGGCGGAGTTACCGCCGTGGACGTTGCAATTGACGGCTTCGTCGTTGCCGCTCGTGGGGTGCTGGGCGAGTCGTCGTTGCTCGTCGCCAAGTCATCGGTCGTTGCCTTGGCTACCCGTTCGGTGCTGCTCGTTCGAAGTCGGGCAAAAATCTCGTCCACTCGGTCGGCTACGGGGCGCGGAGAATCTTCGACGGGCTGTGCCTCGATGCGCTCGAAAACCGGGTGTTCGGGTGCATCATGCACCGGTGTCGGACGCGACGACTCACGCTTGCGTTGGCGGTCGAAGATGCTTACCACTTCTGCAATGTGCTCGACGGAGACGTCGTTTGATGAGCCGTCCTGGGTCGGAGGCTCTTCCGAAATATCATCCTGCGGAGTTTCAACCTGCGGAGCATGTTCATGTGACACTTCGTCTCGCGGCAACTCGTCAACTCCAACGGAGTTCTCCGACGACATCGTGACCGAGGCCTCTTCCGCGTCGGGCTCCGATCCTGACGGTCGATCAGGAACGACGTCGCCCGAGTCCGGAGTTCCGGCGTGATCAGCGGGGTCGTCGCGACGTGCCGCCCCCAGTTCATGTGCGTATTCCTTGGCGTCAAAGATCGGGATGTCGGTATTACGGGTTGGCCGTGGTGGTGGCGGCGCGTCCGGCGGCACGAGCGGCGGGGTCACACCGGTTCCTCGCAGGGTCTCGTCGAACTCATTCAAATCGCCGACCACGTCGGACGCGGCGTGACGGGCTCGTTCAAAGGCACCGAGCAGGCGCTCTCGTTCGTGTACCAACCGCTCGAGGTCGCGACGAGCATCCTCGGTTCGCTTCGCCAAGTCAGCCAACACCCGCTCGCGGTATGCACGCACCTCGGCAACCATCTCGCGGCCCTGTTGTTTTGCAAGTTCGAGTTCCTGCTCGGCTTCACCCGACACATCGTTACGGCGACGCGACGCTTCCAGGGCCGACTCCTCCAGGAGTCGCGTCGCCTCATGGCTGGCGTCGCGCACGATCTGTTCGGCCGACTCCGCAGCCCGATCGCGCATGGCTTGGGCCGCCTCGCGTGCCGAGGTCAACACCCGGGCGGCTTCAGCGCCCAGCAACTCGGTGACGGCGGCTTCATCGATCGTGGTCGCATCGATCGGACCGCGAGCCTGCAGTGCCTTCAATTCGCTCTCAAGAAAGCGCTCACGCTCGAGCAGCCTGGCCAATTCCACGGATACCTGTCGCAGAAAGTCACGGACCTCCCCTTCGCGGTAGCCACGACGCGCCATCGTGAACTGTGCCGACGCGACCGCGGCAGGCGACGACGGATCCGGTCGCTGAAAGTCGAGGGCCATGCCCTCCAAGAGTACGCCCGAATTAATCGAGGTTCGTGGAATCCGTCAACGGGTCGCCACCGATACCTCGCAATACGTCGAGTGCGTCTTGCAGTGTGGCCACGGTCTCGACTCGCATTCGCGAGCCTCCAATCCGACGTGCCTGTGCGATGTCATCAGCCGACTGACTCGCTGGAACGAGGAAGATTCTCGCGCCAGCGTCACGTGCTGCCACGGCTTTTTGTGGAATCGCCCCGACCGCTCCGACGCTCTCGTCAGCATCGATGGTGCCGGTAACGGCCACTCTTGCATTGCCGGTGAGTGATCCCTTTGATAGCTCGTCGATCAAGGCCAGAGTAAATGCCAGTCCCGCAGATGGGCCGCCAATTGCATCGGTGTCGATTCCCACCTCGAATGGTGTCTTCACGATGCGCGTGTCTCGCGGCATGATGCCAACGATCGTTCGACTTGGCTCGTCCGGTGCCTCGATCAACTTGATGTTGAGGGTCTTCGGAGTATCCGATCCCTCGCGTCGAACTTCGATTGCTACGACTTCTCCGGGCAACTTGTCGCTGATTGCCTCGACGAGCGACGCGAGATCCGGGGTTGGTGTGCCATCAAAACTCACGATGACGTCGCCTGGCGCCAGC
Source organism: Actinomycetota bacterium (assembly GCA_017856115.1). GTDB lineage: Bacteria > Actinomycetota > Acidimicrobiia > Acidimicrobiales > Ilumatobacteraceae > F1-60-MAGs027. The sequence goes on from JAFMFM010000036.1 coordinate 11,541, forward strand.
AACCGACAAGCACTCGATGGATCCGGTGTGTTTTCGCACACCACGTCGTCCACCACCACCTCGCCGTAAACGAACTCGGACTCGATCCCCAAACGGGTGAACGCCACGAATTCGGCGATCTGCTTCGATGACACCATCGCTCGTGCATTGCTCTCGCGCTGTTGTGAAGGAGTCTGCGTACCAAACCTCTCCTCGAAGGTGAGAATGTTCACGTCCTCGTCTCGCCATGCGGCAAGAGCGTCGAGCAACGACAGTCGACTACCAAGTGCGGTAACGAACATGATTTCACCATCGGTCTGGTAGCGAGCTGCATACGCACTGGCATCTTCACCAAACGACATTCGGGGAGCCACGGCTTCTGCCGAGCCTGGTGCGAGTTCCCACAACTGCACTCGAGCAACCGATGCCACGAGGATGACCAGCATCAGTAGCCATGCCACGGTGAGCGACGGCAAGGCCCACCACACTCGCCTCGTGACTGCTCGCGATATCGGTGGCGGCGGTGGGGGCAGGGGTACGCTGGACGGTGCCGTGATGCCGTTGTCGTTGGGTGTGGCGTCCATAACTGTCACCGAGGTTACGACCAGAATCGTCCTCGTGGGTGGGTTGGCATTGATTGGGCTGCTCATCATTCAGCGCAGTGCCGCCACGTACAGCCGGCACCGTGACGGGAACTTCGTCGTGATGAACCTGGCAGACGCCGGTGCCACCCAGAGCCCGGCAACTCGGGTTCTGGCCCTCCTCCTGATTGCACTGGCGAGTGGGCTTGCCCTTGGAATCGGCTCGGCACTGGCCCTCCTCGCTCTCCTCAATGGACTGAACTGAACGATGTCCGCAGCCGTCCTTTCAGGGGTCACTGCAATTGCATTCGACTTCGACGGCGTCTTCACCGACGACCGCGTATTGGTGTCACAAACCGGCGAAGAATCGGTGTTCTGTAGTCGCTCCGACGGCATGGGCATCGGATTGTTGCGTGATGCCGGTATCCACATGATCATCATTTCCAAGGAACCGAATCCCGTGGTCGCCGCACGTGCAAAAAAATTGTCGCTCGAAGTCGTACAGGGTTGTGACGACAAGCTTCCCGTCTTGCGCGAGTGGATGACACGAATCGGTTCAACTCCGGATACCACTGCCTACATGGGCAACGACATCAACGACGTGGAGTGCATGAACTTTGTAGGCATCGCCATCGCCCCATGCGACGCCCACCCGTCGGTACTTGACATCGCAGACGTGGTCACGAAAAAACCGGGCGGCCGCGGTGCAATTCGCGAGATCGCAGACAACTTGTTGCAGGTTCAACGTCATCGGGCTGCGAAGTAATCTGAAGTCCATGGCGGAAGTCTCCAATGAGCCCAGAGTTGATGTTGTCGGCGTTGGTTCAACCGAGATTGGGATTGGAAAACCCGTCTTTGTAATTGCCGAGATTGGCATCAACCACAACGGCGATGTCGGTACGGCCAAGAAACTCATTGATGTAGCCGTCGCAGCTGGTTGCGATGCCGTGAAATTTCAGAAGCGAACTCCCGCCATTTGCGTACCGCCGGAACAAGCGTCAATCCTCCGGGAAACTCCGTGGGGAACCATGACGTACTTGGAATACAAAGAACGGATCGAGTTTGGCACGGACGAATTCTCTGAGATTGATGCGCACTGTCGCGCAAAAAACATCATGTGGTTCGCATCACCTTGGGATGTTCCGTCGGTGGAGTTTCTCGAGAGTTTCAACACACCAGTGTTCAAAATTGCTTCTGCCTGTCTCACCGACGACGAGTTGCTTGGAGCAATTCGAGCAACGGGAAAGCCAGTCATCATGTCGACCGGAATGTCAACACTCGCTGAAATCGACCATGCGATCTCACTTCTCGACCGCGCGAACTTGATCCTCGGTCAAGCTACGTCCACCTATCCCTGCAAGCCCGACGAGCTCAATCTCCGAGCAATACAATCACTTCGCGAGCGGTACGGTGTGCCAGTTGGCTACTCCGGCCACGAAACCGGTTTACAAACCACCATCGCTGCAGTAGCGCTTGGCGCCGTATTCGTCGAGCGGCATATCACACTTGACCGCGCGATGTGGGGAACCGACCATGCCGCAAGCGTGGAACCGGG